>JALNVO010000096.1 GCA_023231365.1 Fibrobacteraceae bacterium
ATTTCCGTTACAGCGCCTTCCAAATTGCGAGAGAGTTCTACAAACTCCTTATTGTCGCGCAAAACGGAGCAAAGAGGTTCCGAAAGCGCTTTGATGGAAGAACAGGCATCCAGCACCGGCTTCGGATCCGCATCAAATTCCGCAAGGATGCCGTTCACGTAGCGGAAACCATCCGGTTTGTTCTTGAAGACTTTCTTCCCCAGTTTGAGAAAGAAGCGGTGGAGCTGCTTTTCACTTTCAAGCACGGCCGCGCGAAGCTTCGCGCACTTATCCAAATTTTCGGTAGGGGAATCACTTGATCTGAGGCGAAGCTCGAGTTCGGCGATGAGCCCCTTGTCCTCGGCTTTGGGGTGCACAAGAATTTTGGTAATGTTCCGCAAGCGGAAAAACCGCAGACTTTTTCCAAAATTTGAATGGCTCATAGAGGGCAAGCGATGCGCTTCATCAAATACGATATGTTCATAAGTCGGAAGCAGCGCAAAATCCAGCGATAGATCTGAAAGGAAAAGAGAATGATTGATAAAGAGGAGATTCGCCTTAGCAGCGCGGCGGCGGGCACCTAGGCCATAACACTTTGAATAGAACGGGCAGCGTTCGCCGATGCAAGTGGAGGCATCGCTTGCTACTTTATTCCATAAAAGGCGATTGCGCGAAAGATTGAACCCTGAATTTTCATTGCCATCGCCCGTCCTCGTATGTTCTACCCAAGGAATAAGCGTCATAAACGATTCGCGCTCATCTGGAGAAAGCAGCACGTCCGGAGAATTCAAATGTTCCGAGAACTTGCGAAGACAGAGGTAATTGGAGCGTCCCTTGAGAACTACCGGAGAAACTTTGCCATCAAAGAGCTTGGCAATCGCAGGGAAATCGTGCTGGAAAAGCTGCTCTTCCAAAGCTCGGGATGCCGTACTGATCACCACTCGTTCGCCCGAAGCAGCCTTCAGTGCCGCAGGAATCAAATAAGCAAGCGTTTTGCCTGTACCGGTACCCGCTTCCAGAACCGAAATTCCGCCTTTGTACATATTGCGCTCCACAACATCTGCATAATCCATCTGCGAAGGGCGCGGTACATAGTTGGGGATAACCGAAGAAAGCTTTCCATCCTTGGCGAAGAATTCGCGAACTCTCGGCAAGCGACCGCTTGAAGGCTCTGGAAGAGAGACATCTTGCGGATCCAAAGGATGAACATCTTCGTGCGAAGTTTCACAATCGTCAAACACGCTTTCCCAGACAGTCCCTTTTGCAAGCTTCGCCAAATAATACTTGGAGAAATCATCCAATTTTTCCAATTCAGCAAGAGCGGACCAGAAGAGCTTCCCGCAGGCATCTGCATCCGGCAAAGCGCGATGCGCACATTCGCGTTCAATATTCAAGTAAGAAACGAGCGTTTCCAATTTATGATTAGGAACGGACCTATAAGCAATGCGGGAAAGCGTAAGCGTATCGAACACAGGCGTCGAATCGATGGAAATACCGACATTCGCAAAAGCGCTTTTCAAAAATTTTGAATCAAAAAGAGCGTTATGCGCGACAATCGGATAGTCGCCGAGGAATACGCGGATTTCACCTGCCACAGAAGCAAAGTCCTTCGCAAGGGCAAGATCCGCATCCGAAATACCCGTGAGCTTCGCGATAAAAGGGCGAAGAGACTGCTTGGGTTTCACAAGGAAGTCCTTGTTCTCTACAGCAATTCCATTTTCGAAGCGCTCCAAAGCGACTTCGATAATTTCATCGTGTTCAAAATCAAGTCCGGTCGTTTCCAGATCCAAGGCAATATAAGCATTCGGTTTCATCATACTATCCTTTTCAAAACTCTATTTCTTGCGCATTAAGCGAGGCATCCGGGATTCCACGGAATCCAGCGTGTTCACCCCGCGATTGATGACCAGCGTATCGGAAAGTGCCCGCCAGGCAAGTCCCGGCTCCAGCGGAGAAAACTTACCCGCAAAAGGAGCGTCCGAAGACCCCTTAAAGAAGAAATAATCCATCAGGTACTTTCCTTCCAAAAGGTCTTCTATTTTAAAACTGCCATCAGCGCTGCATCTCGCCACAAAAAACTTATCCGAATCCGTGCGGCGGAGGCGTACCTTCGCATAGTTCGTACCGCCGGGAATTTTTCCTTGAAGGCTTGCGAGCTTCAACTTTTGCGCCGTCTCGAATTTAATCCATTGCCGCGTCTTTCCGGTCACTACCGTATCGCGCTTACCGTCTGAATTTGCCGGAGAAAGAGTCGAATCCGCATAGCGCTCCAAAATTTCCACCTTGGCATCCGTCGGCCAATTTTCCTTCGCGCGCACATTAAAGCGGACTGGGTCGACGCGGAAAACAAAAGCATCGAGCGTATCCTTGTTTTCCACAATGATGAGCCTAGACTTTAAAGAATCGAGCAAAGAATCCGATACCGGCTTATCATAAGTGAATTCAATTACTTTATTCGGAAGTACGTCCTTTTCTCCATTCGCGGGCATTGAAGAAGTCCTCATCGGCGGAAGCGTATCCGCCTTCATTTCTGCCCAATCGACGGAAAGAGTCGAAAGACGAGGATCCAAGAAACGCCCCAGAGAATCGCTCCCGGCGAGACAGGAGAATGAATAAGAAGAATCCTTGTTTGCAAGTGAATCAAAGAAGAAAATAATATCCGCCCCACGCGGCGAGCGGAAAATTTTCGATGGATAAATCTTGGACGAATCCGGAGTAGAAAGTTTACAGTTCCCTTTCGACGTCAAAGCGGAATCCACAACCAGATTGCGGGAGAACTTCGCAGAAAGCGCGGACTTTCCCACCTGCGTCACAGATTCCAAATTCACCAAAGACGTATCCTGATCCGCAAGGGGAATCCAGAGGGTATCCTTAAAAAGGGAATCCAGTAAAATGTCGCTTTCCGCAAGGCCGGCCCATTCTGCGGATGGCTCAATTTTTTGGTTCCCATTCACATCGAGGAAAGAAACCACGCGGTAGCGCCCTGGGCGAAGGCCTCCCAGACGGAAACGGCCAAGACTGTCCGATTGCGTAATAAAAAGCGGCGGCTCCGTCGTCAAGCGCGGAACGGAATCCGGAATGACACCAGTCGTGTCCTTGTACTTCTCAAGATAATGCCTAGTTGCGCGGGCCTCTTTCCCCAAAAGAAAAAGTCCTATGGAGGGATATTGCTTTTGTTTGATCATCGAAGCCGTCACCAGCACAGTACCTGAAACGGAAAGGGAATCGATCCCCTTCCCCGTAGAAAATGTGAGGCGGAACGGATCGGCGACGGAATTGCCATGCAAATCCTTAAGCCCGCTAGCAATCGTCAGCGTATAAGTCGTATTCGAATCGAGCCTCGCTTTGGACGTAATGAAAAGTTCATCGCCATCCACCTCGAACTTGAGCTTTTTCTCCAGCGGAGGAGAAATGGAAACCGCGCTCCGCGGAACGCTTGCCGCAATCCATTCGTCAAATTGCAAATGAACATTCAACTCTAAAGGAGCTTCTACGGAATTCGGCGCGGGATATACGCCGGCCACGCGTGGCGGATACTTATCTTCCGGGCCTCCTTTCGGAGCTTCTACACTCGCGCAACCCACAAAAAGCAGGCAGAGCAGCAGAGGAAGGGAAAGTCGCTCGTTCATTTATTCACCAATCAAATGGATAATCTTGCCGATACGGGTCCAGCGAATCTTGAACGGGATCTTAAACCAAGAAACCGGGTTGGAGAACGAAAAAGAGGCATCCGCATTTTCAAATGAGAAATAGATAATAAAAGCCTTCGCCTTAATATTCCGCTTAGCGACAAAGCCCCAATAGCGGCTATCGGCAGAATTATCGCGGTTATCTCCCATCATAAAGTAAACAGGATATTTAACCTTGTACTTAGAAACCGGTTTGCCATTCACGAGCAACTGAGCTTTCACTTTCAAATGAGAAAGCGAATCCAAGAGGTCCTCCGACACTACATTTTGCGCCAAATCGCCTAGCTGGGCCCCTTCAAAATAGTCATAGCTCACCGGGCGTGTCAAACCGGAATAGGAACCGTTAGGATCAAAGCGGGGCAAGAAGCCCGTGCGGGCGAGCTTTGCAAAGAACGCAAAGGGAACCGATCCCTCGATGGTATCTCCCTGGCGAAGTCCCTGCCCCACAGTCCCGCCATTCGAAAGGACCGCATTCAGCAAAAGCCCGCGATCGTTTTCCACAGGAACGCGAAAATGATTGAACACATAATCGGGGACAAGGGAAGAATCCTGATAAAGCTGCAAATCCAGCTCGACCCGGTCTTCTGGATTTTCCTGCACCATCAAAGAACGGAACCACCACAAGCGAGGAAGCGAGAGCTCGGTCAAATCAACTTCATCACCTGGAGCGGGAATGCGAGTCGTTTCCAAAGAATCACGGGAAGAAAACGTGCGGTAATAAGCGGAATACTTGCCCTCGCCCGGAAGCAGCCGCATCTCTTTCCCGTTCTTCCAAAGGATGCCTTTGCTCACCTTCACTGTATCGCCCGAAACTGCAATGCAGCGCTTGATGAAATCCTTCGGACCGTCCGCGTAATGAACCCAATGCGGATTTCCGGGCAAAGGTTTTTTGTCCCAGAAGAAATTGCCAAACATCAGGGCATCGGCCACATGATTGTAGCGCGCCCGGTCATAGTCCGGATATTCCGGCTCGCCCGGATAGCGGAAAATGATAATATCGCCCGCCTTGGGATCGGCCAAACCGGGGAATTTCGAATCCGAAAAGGGAATCGGCGAACCATACGTAAATTTAAGGCCTAGAATGAAATCACCCGTGAGGAGCGTATCTTCCATAGACCCACTCGGAATTTGGAAAGCCTGGATTACATACTGGATCACGATAAGGGCGCAGATGATCGGAATGACGATCTCTCGCATAAAAGCGCACAAGTAGCGGATAACTGGAGACTTTTTTAAATCCATAATGTTTTGGCAAAATAGAAAAAATCAAAAGCACTAGAAGTAATATTCATAGCTGAACATCACCGGCAGGAACGGAAATTGGGACGTTTTCTGTAATTTCGGTGGATTCTCGGACGTATCATAGCTATAAGAGAAGATATTCGTATGATTAGTTACATTGATGATCGTCCAAGAAAAATTCCATTTGTCTTCACGGCCCATATCGATAGCCTTTAAGTCCAACCTGAAATAGTTGGGCTGGTGTCCCTGATTGCGACCGCCCTCAACCACGACAAGCGATTGATCCGCGCCATAGTTCCCGCTAGAAGACGTTTCGGAATCGACATCCCGTGAAACATAATAACCCGTATAATCCGTCACAGGCATTCCCGAAGCATACTTGAGAACCGCCGAAGAGCGCAAATAGCGGCCCTTCTTCTTGTGCTTGAACAAAGCCTCATCGCCGCCCTTCCAGTTCACGCCAAGATCAATTTTTACGCTATAAGGTTGATGCCAATCCGGGAAATAGACAATGCCCTGATCATCCTTGAGCACGCTCCAAGACTCGCTAAAGCTCACCCCGCCAAAAACACGGCCTTCGTCCTTGCGGAGGGAAAGTTCGTAGCCAAAGGAATAGCCCTCCGCCGTACCAAAATAATCAGCCAAGGATTCATTGGAATTCGTCGAATCCGATGACCCCGAAGCAAACGTTGTCAAATTATTCTGAGTCTTATAATAAGCGCCGATAACACCCGAGAAGGGATTTTCAAACCAGTTTGCAAACAAGTTATTTTGTTTGTATTCAGCGGAAAACAGCCAAGAACTCGAGGGAGAAAGGTATTTTCCGGAACTAGTCTTGTTTACGGGATAGTAGAATTCATTCAGCGACTCGCCCGACGTAAACATCACAGAATTCAGATATTGCAAATAACGGCCCACGTGGAGTTCCAAGCTTTTATCCGAATCGAAAGCATAATGCCAAGTCACGCGCGGTTCTACGTCAAAATTTTTCGCAAGCGTCTGATAATTTCCCCGGACCCCGAAAAGAAGCGTCATCATAGGGGTAAGAGACCAGGAATCCATCAAATAGGGCGCATAATGGAACGTTTCCGGTTCATCTTCCATTTCATTGTTTGAAAATTTCTCGCCGAAAAGCACTTTGTCGTATTCGGCATCGAATCCATAGCTCAAAGTGTGCTCATTCGACACCCGATGAATCAACTTCTGCTTTACGGCAAAAGTCGTAATGTCGTTTTTCATTGAAAGAAGGCTCGATATGCCCATACTCTGATAAAAGCGGGAATAGGCAAAAGTTCCCTGATAGCTCCAAGCTGAATTAAACCGCCACCGGAAATTGAGGGGAATCACTGTATTGCCCCAACTGATCTTTATCGGATCAAAAACAAGTTCATCCTTGCCCGAATAGAAGCTGAGTTCCAAAGACCTGCCCTCGCCCAAAGTATAATACAGGGCTCCCTGCAAATCGGTAAACGAATAATCCAAATCAAAGTCAATAAGCCCTATGTAGTTGAATAAATCAAGCATCTGCGAAATATACGTGGATCGTCCCGCGAGCACCCAGCGGAAATCGCCCTGATGGCCTTCCGTATGAAGTTGCGCCGCAAACGTGCTCACCTTGATGCTCGAACGGGCAAGCCATTCATCCGCCGTATCGCTACCGCCTTCGCGGCTGTGCATGTCCAGCACAGAACTCAGACGATTGCCATACTCCACAGGGAAACCGCCCTTGTAAAAGGAAACTCCGTCGATACCCTCTACGAGAAATGTGCTGAAAAGCCCAAAAAAATGCATCGGAGAATACACGACTCCGTTATCAAAAAGAAATAAATTTTCATCGCTAGCTCCGCCTCGTACATACAACTTTGTACTAAAATCCGAACTAGCCACCACGCCAGGCAATGCCTGCACAGAGCGAATAACGTCAGCTTCTGCAAGTCCCGGCATCCGCTTTATAGATTTGGAACTCACCACCGATTCCCCCATTTTTCGCTTGGGTTTACGGCGGAGTTCCACCACAACCTTTTTAAGTTCCATTTTTTCACTTGAAGAACCCGCGAGAATCGAATCGGCATTCACCGGTGCTGCGGAAGCCGTAGAATCTCCCTCAGATAAAAGCTTCTCTCGAGGTTCCCTCTCACCCGAAACAAGCACAGAGGAAGAATCGCCGCCGGAAAGCTTGTAAAAGAAAGAATTTCCCAAGATTTCTTTTTTTACAGAGTAGCATTTCCCGCGTTTCATCGTATCGACGAGACCTTCCACGCAAAAGTTCCAAACAGAATCCGGAGGAAGCGAAAAAGAAAAAATAGTATTCATTTGTACGTTCTTCTTTTCACCCGTCTCAAGAACTTCAACAGAAATATTCTTCGCGGAAACAAACAGAGTATCCGAAAGGACTCCGGTAAAATTCACTTCGCCCGCAGCAAAAACAGGTGCGCCCCAAAAGAACGCACACCACAAAGCAAAATGCGAAAAGAAACGCAACGGGAAAAGCATCGGCAGAGAATATAGCAAAAGACATCTTTTAAAAAAAGAAATTGCTATTTTTATGGATATGCCACAACAGATTCTCACTTACCTCTCGAGCTTCTTCCACAATTACCACGGGCTTCTCTTCTTAGGTCTTGCAGCGGTAATTTCGCTTTACGTATCCCGGCACATCTTTCTCCCGCTGTTCAAAAAAATCGCCGAAAAAACGGAAGGCCGGTTCGACGATCTGCTCGTTCAATACAAAGCCGTCGACCGATTCGCACATATTGTACCTGCAGTCATTATCGCAGCTACACTTCCTCATCTCCTCGGTGAAAGCTCAGAACTCTACAAAATCCTTTCCTCTGCCAACAACATCTACTTCATCTTAGTCATCTACCTAGTGTTCGACTCACTCATCTCTGCCATAACAGCTTACTTATTGCTCGATCCGAAAAAAAAGGGACTCCCTCTTAAAGGCCTCCAACAAGCGATTAAACTCGTCGGTTTCATCATCTGCCTCATCCTCGCTCTATCGCAACTCACGGGGAAAAGCCCGATAATTCTCCTTTCCGGACTCGGTGCTCTCACTGCAGTCCTTATGTTGGTATTCAAGGATTCCATTCTAGGATTTGTCGCTGGCATCCAAATAGCGACTCTTGACCTCATCCGTACAGGAGACTGGATTGAAATACCCAAGCAGCAAATCGACGGCACGGTCGTCGAAGTTTCGCTCACCTCCGTACGCATTCGCAACTGGGATAATACAATCAGCGTGCTCCCCGCATATGAACTTGTCTCCACGTCATTCAAAAACTGGAGAAGCATGCGAGAAACCGGACGTCGCTGCATCCAGCGTTCCATATTGATAGATGTAAGTACAATACGGTTTCTCAAAGAAGAACAAATTAAAGATCTTCTCAAAATTCAAATTTTAAAACCGTATTTAGAGGAAAAGCTAAAAGAAGTCTCTGCCTACAATCAAGACAAACTAACTCTGGAAGAGACTAATATTCTTGCAAATGGCCGCCACTTGACAAACATAGGCACATTCCGCGCCTACACGGAGGCCTATCTCAGAAGTTTGCCGAACATTGACACAAAAATGACAAATTTTGCACGCCAACTCCAATCAGGTGAACAAGGCCTTCCCATTGAGATTTACGCTTTTACGGACAAAACCGAATGGGTCGCCTACGAAACCTTCCGCTCCGATATATTCGACCATCTAATAGCAGTGCTCCCTATTTTCGGACTCAAGCTCTTCCAAAACCCGACAGGCGACCTCTCTGGAATCGGAAAGACTTAATTTCTGCTCTTTTTTATGCAGCATTGACAATCCGTCAATGCTTTTTTCCATTTATAAGATTATTTTAAGAACGAAAGTTTTAATTTACAACATATGGTGAACTTTATGGACATAGCGGACTATCGCGACTTTCTCAAGGCGTACTACGATCGCCGTAAAAAGGAAATGCCGCTATATTCCTATCGGATGATGGGCGAAAAGATTGGAATCGATTCGAGCTATCTCTTCCGTGTGCTCCAGAAGAAGCAACACTTGCCCACCCATGCAATTCCTTCGGCCAAGGAAATGCTCGGGCTTACAGGTCGCGCTGCAGAATATTTTGATATTCTTGTCGCCTGCTCGCAAACTAAAGATGCAAAGAAAAAAGCGGATCTCATAGAACAGGCTTTAGCCCTCCGCGATGTGGAACGCAAAAGCGTAACGGATTCTGAGCTCTGTTTTCTCAGCAAATGGTGGATTTCTGTAGTACGCGCATACATCGAAGTTGCCGGAGGCATCGTCAACGAGCGCGAAATCGCCGACGCTTTGCAACCGAAGGTGACGGAAACCCAAGTCAAAGAAGCTGTGGAACTTCTCAAGTCCCTCGGTCTTGTAACACGGCTCGCTTCAGGCAAACTGAAACTTTCCGATGTACATCTCACTGCAAGCGGATCCGAAAAGTCAAAAGCGGTACGCGCTTTCCAGAAACAGGTTCTTTCGCTTGCGAGCGATTCCCTTGAGAACATTCCCGTTAAGGACCGAGATGTTTCTACGCTTACGGTAGCTGTGGATGCTGAATGTTTTGAAGATTTGAAAGAAATGCTAAAGGAATTCCGGCGGTTGGTGCAGAAAAGGGTAGATGAATCAGCACACCCCGACCGGGTTATGCAACTTTCGATGGCTTTTTTTCCCGTAGCGAAATCTCCGGGGGGTTCAAAATGAGATGGGTGGTTTGTGTGAGAAATGGGATATTTTTAAGCGCTGCGGCTGCGGCGCTTTTCGGCGTTTGTAGCTGCACGGAG
>JALNVO010000344.1 GCA_023231365.1 Fibrobacteraceae bacterium
CACCGCAACAACGAGAATCCGGTTCCCTCCAGGGAACGTCAGGGTTCGAAGAGCCGGACTCTAGGCCGGCCCCGCAGGGGTGAGGATGGAACAACGTGACACCGCAACAATTTTCGGGTAACACTTCGCAGGTAGTGAACTAAAGTCCTGTTGCCTAGCCTCAACAAAGGCAAAGCAAGCTAGCTTGTCTTTGCTGCGCTCGATTTGCATGCTATTCATTTCACCAAAGCAATTTTTAGAGGTGCCCTAGCCTTTTCTATTGGGAAATTCATCATTATGTATTATGGGGATGCATAACGATAACAGAAAGATGACCATGTCCATCATCTCCACAGAAAAAGCGAAGAATTCATGCTATACGAAGAAATACACTGAAGAGAAAGTCGCTGACAAGAGGCATATAATTGAATCTTTCGAGGAATCCAGTCGCCGTCTTTGCGTAGCGTTTCTTGAAAAGCAAAAAATCATCTACGAACAGCTGGAGGCTCCCATTCCTAAATCGTTAGGGACTCGGGAATGCAGGGTTAATCGCTAATCGAAATTTTTGAGAAATTAATTTTGAAAACTAAATACCCAGTACTGCTTTAGCTAACTGGTCGCCGCAGGAGGTGGATTTGGCTCCGCAGGTAATTCCGCGGAGCTTTTGCGCTATTTCTTCGGCAGTCAAGCCTTCTACGAGCCGTCCAATCGCCTTCAGATTGCCGTTGCAACCGCCGGTAAAGCGGACATTGCGGATAATATCCCCATCTCGCACGAACCGGATTTCGGTAGAGCAGGTGCCATGGGGTTTGTAGACGACTTCTTCGGGCATATTACTTTTTCTTTTTGGTTTTGACGATAACCGCGTCTTGGACTTTGCCCTTGAACTTATTCAGCATAGAAGGCTTTTCTTCGATTTCTTTTTTGTTGTAAGCTCGGTTAATGAGGGCGTACTGGCCAATGCCCCAGAGGTTCGAAACAATCCAGTAGAGGACAAGTCCGGAAGGCATCACGGCGCTGAAGAGGAACATCATCGCCGGCATCATCCAAGTCATCATTTTCTGCTGGGTCGGATCTGTCATCGCCCCCATTGATTGCTTCGTTTGGAAGTAAGTGGTAAAGACCATGATGATTGGGAGAATGGCGAGACCGTCCGGCATGATGAATGGAATATTGATTCCGCTCCAGATAACGTCAGAACGGGAGAGATCGCTGATCCAGCCCACGAAAGGCATTCCGCGAAGTTCAATAGCGCGTCCGAATACCATAAAGAGACCGAAGAAGATAGGCATCTGGATGAGCATGGGGAGACATCCGCCCGTGCAGGAAGCCATCGGATTGATATGGTGCTTGGCATAGAGTTCCATAATCGCAGCTTGCTTCTTTTGCGGCTCGGCTCGGTATTTTACGTTAATTGCATCGAGTTCGGGCTTTATTTTGGACATCTCGCGGGTAGAGCGGAGCTGCTTAAAGGTGAGCGGGCTCGTAATCAGCTTGACAAGAATCGTGAGTAGGATAATAGCTACGCCGTAGTTTGGGATAACGGAATAGAACACTTTGAGGAGCCAGAGCAAAAATCCGCAGATGGCTACGAACCAGACATCTGCACCACACCAAGTCCAGCCGCTGACGATAATCTTTTCAAAGCCGTTGCCCATGTGTTCCACTTCGGACCAGTTAAGCGGAAGGATCATAAAGTCAAAGGCGAGCGTATCATTATCGTGCATATAATCGCTGAGGACGATTTTATACGTACCGGGATCCTTGGAATTTTTCTTTACCTCATTGAGGGGTTCGGCGGAAAGGGTTGCTTCCGTGGGTTCCGGGAACTTCACTACGGCGGCTACATACTTGCGGCGGAGGCCAGCCCAGAGGATCTTGCCCTCTTCGGAATTGAACTTTGTCTTTTCGTGTACGGTTTCGCGTTCTACGCTGTACATATTGTTGAAAATGACTTCGCTAAAGAAGTAACTGCCGCCGCCGAAGCTTCTCCCTTTTGGAAACTCTTCCGTCTCGCGCATGCCGCCATTCCAGGAGAGTTCGTAGTCGTTAGGCCTAAACCCTTCAAAGGTGGTAGTGTGCTTTATGGAAACGCCATCCTTGGAAATGCGGTAATTGCGGACAACCTTGTTGCCGTTCGGATCAGTGAAAGTAAAGACCACACTGGTATCGGAATTCACTTGTATGGAATCCGGAGTACCGTCTTTGACGGCGAAGAGTTGTTCTGAAAGGTCTGCTTTGTCGATTTTGAGAGAGAGAGCGCCTTCAAGCGTATCGGCGATGATCTCAGGGAACTTGCCGTTCGAATCGGGGAGGGCTTTTACGATGATGCTCGAAATCTTTGCTCCGCGGTTGTCGAAGACCGCAATGAAGTGATCGTTCTCGACGCGGATCTTGCGGGGCCCGATCTTCTGGGCGACAGGAGCAACTGCGCTTGAATCCTTTGTGGAATCCTTTACCGCAACCTTGCCGTCCGCCGTAGGAGCGAGCGTAGCAGGTACGAGTTTGGTCGTATCGAGTGCAGAAAGCTCCGGGACTTGGAGTGAACTATTGGAAGTCTTCGGGCTGTTCTCGACAGCCTCCGTTTTTGCCTTTGCAGAATGGGCAGCCTGTTCCTTTTCGGATTTGGAGGCGGACATCGACATAGACCAGATGAAAAGGCCGGC
>JALNVO010000097.1 GCA_023231365.1 Fibrobacteraceae bacterium
CGGCGGACGCCGATTCTTCAAAAAGAAAGTCCCTGCTCCTAACGAAGAATAATTTTCGGATATTATTGTCCGCTAGTCTTCTAACATTGAATCGCTGCAAATAACTTATTGCGTTTGGAATAGACCGTTTAAAATCTCCTAATGCAAGAAAACAGCACGCACACCATGCTTTTGAAGTGCCGGTCGCAAAATAGGGATCAAGTCCAATTCCTGCGGAAATGGAATGAGTTTTTCAAGCACATCCGAAAGATTGTAGCAACCATCTTCGCTTAAAAAAGTATATCCCTGCACTTTTCCGCCGCGGACGACAACGACCCCCTTATCCCCTTGAAATCTACCTGGCAAAAACACAGCCATATCGGGAATGGGAGCTCCAGAATCCGAAAGTTCAGCCACCGCACAATTACAGGGATAGCGGTGCTTGAAAAGCTCCACTTCCACACAAAGTCTTGCCAAAAGTTCCGACCCTGTATCTTTTGTCTTAATATCGTAAATTCCCTCTGCAAGCCCTTTCAGCGGACCCTTGCGGGCGTTAGAGAGCAAAGCTAGCACACGTTCGCGACGATTGCGGGCAAAAGTCTCATAAAGGATCTCGTCTTTCCCCATAAAATACAGAATCCCGGGCGTGCGCGGAACATCCGCAATATTTTCATCATTCCAACCCTTGGGATAAAACGCAGGCTTTTTCCCGCCCCGGATCTGTTCCGCTATTTGAGCAAGGCCGCCGGATTCATACGCCAAAATTAAAAGCTGAGCCGCAGCCAAAGCATCGCCCAAAGCCCGGTGATGCGTAAAATCAGGAATGCCAAGCGCAGAAGCTAGGCGGTGCAAGCTATAATTCTGCTGCCCCGCAAAAACCCGGCGGGAAAGTTTTACCGTGCAGAGTTTTTCTGGATCGCAATCAAAACCAGCGCGTTTCATCTCAGTGCAAACAAAAGAAGAATCGAAAGCGACATTGTGAGCCACAAAAATTCTGTCCGCAAGCATCTTATCCAACCGGGGCGCTAAATCTTCGAATGTCGGAGCATTCTCCAGCATTTTCGGGGTAATGCCAGTGAGATTCACAATAAACGGAGGAATATCCCTAGAGACCTTAACTAGGGAATGGAACTTTTCCGTGATTTTCCAATCGTCGACAAGGACAACGCCGATTTCAATGATGCGATCATTTTCCGGTTTTCCTCCGGTGGCTTCCACATCGACTACGGCAAATCGCGGATTCAAAAGAAAACCTCAAATGCAATTTTACTTGATTTCAAAGTCAATAGAACGCTTTCCCGTCTTCTCAGATACGCGGGCTGAAATTTTCTCTCCCTTGATTCCCGCATAAAGCGGAACGGAAAGAAGATCAGAAACGCCTGCAGTTTCCGAAGCAACGGCGGTCGATTCTGAGAAGGTATCCTGATAGACCTGTTTTTTACCAACCCAAATAGTATAAGTGAACATACGAGCGGCATCACCTTTGTGAATTTGTTTCGTCGGGGCACAGAAATGGACAATTCCCCCCTTAGGAAGCGTGCGAAGGGAATCCTTTATTTCTTCTTCCGTTGCAAAATCCGCTTCCATACGCATCCGCATATCTTTTTTGAGCTTCTCCAAGCCTTCATATTCCACGGTCACAACTAATTTTACATCTTCTGGAATTGCCGATTCGCGAATATCCCGTACTTTAGAATTATTGTTATAGTATTCCCAGCGGCCATTATCGTGGAGGACCACCGCCGCCCCATTAGAAAGGGTTGCCGTCATATCCGCAGAAAAAACAAAACAAGCAAGCAAAAAAAAAGTCAATCCAAATTTTTGAAACATCAAAGCACTCCAAAAGTCAATAAAAGAAACTTTCTGCCCAAATATATCCTTCAAAAGCGGAATTTGCCATCTTTTTTACATTCTCTTTTACTCACATTTTAGCAATACCTTCAAATTAAAAAATATACTTCTATAGTATGGAGTTTTTAAATGAAACCAACTGAACACTATTTAAATCTCATTGCGGCCATCACGCTCTTTTCAACTGCGGCAATTTGTGCAAAACCTGCGGCACCAGGCCTCATTACCCGCACAGAAAGCGATGGCCAAAAAATCCGCACATACATCCGCGGCGATGAATTCTTTCACTATATCACATCTGAAGACGGACATCTGCTCATACCGGCCAAAGATGGAACCCTTTATTACGCCAATGACAGCGGAAGTATTTCTTCCAAAAAGGCTCGAAACATTGAAAGCCGTTCAGAAAGCGATAAAAGTTTTCTGCAAAGCGTCAAAATTCAAAAACCGATTATCAGAAATTCTACTACTGCTTTGCGGAAAGCGGCTCAACAACGGCTGCCAACTCCAGTATCTTTCACATCGGACTCCATCCACGGACTCGTCATCCTCGTGCAGTTCAGCGATACAAAATTCACCGTAGACAATCCCAAAGAAGAATATACCAATTATATGAATAAAGAAGGTTATTCCAATTTCGGAATGACCGGAAGCGCAAGGGATTACTTTATAAAGAATTCAATGGGTTCTTTTGTTCCCACATTTGATGTCTACGGACCTGTCACACTACCAAATAAGGCATCTTACTACGGAGGAAACGACGAAGATGGTTGGGATTCCGCAGCAGAGACGATGGTAAAGCAAGCCGTAGACTCGCTAGATTCTCAAATAGACTTCAGCAAATACGATAACGACGGGAATCG
The DNA here is from genome assembly GCA_023231365.1 of Fibrobacteraceae bacterium. Classification (GTDB taxonomy): domain Bacteria; phylum Fibrobacterota; class Fibrobacteria; order Fibrobacterales; family Fibrobacteraceae; genus Hallerella. The sequence continues at coordinate 2,694 of JALNVO010000097.1, forward strand.
CTATGTCGACTTTGTCTATGTATTCTATGCCGGCCTCGGCGAAGCCGATGGCGGAGATGCAAATACCATTTGGCCTCACGCAAGTACGCTCAGTTTGATCGGTCATTCTACAGACGACGGTGTTTATGTCAATTCATACGCCACATCCAACGAAACCAGCGGTTCTGCGAACGAAGAAGGTCTTTTCGCCTTGGACGGAGTCGGCACTTTTGTTCACGAATTCTGTCACGTCCTTGGCCTTGAAGACCATTACGATACCGAAAACAACGGAACGGAAACACCTAGTTATTGGGACGTAATGGACGCAGGTGTTTACAATTGCAAAAGCAACGACTATGGGCTATCCAGCTGCACACTGCCCTACCTTTCCGCATTTGAACGGCTCTCCCTCGGATGGCTCACCCCGGACACTCTCAAAACAGATACAACAACCCACATCATTGATACCATTTCCACGAACAAAGCCTACGTTCTTTATAACACGGCAAATGAATTCTTTATGCTCGAAAATCGCCAGCAAACCAGTTGGGATGAAGCCCTCCCCGGTCACGGAATGCTTATATGGCACATTGATTACAAAAGATCAGCTTGGGAAGACAACACTGTTAACTCAACACCGGGCCATCCCCGCGTAGACATCATCGAAGCCGATGGCAGCACCGACTACGGGGATGATGGAGATTCCTACCCGGGCTCCTCCAACAAGACAACCTTCCCCGGTTTTGTCACTTGGTCTTCCGACACACTGCAACCGAAATTTTCTTTTATCGCAGAAATTTCTGGTAAAATCTGCATTTCGAATGAACCTGGAGCAAATGAGGAAACCTGCAATACGGTCCTCACTCGGACAAAAGCATCTCCCAAAACAGAAAGCGCCTTCTCTTTCGAACAAAATGCTCTTTCATTTACAGTCAATGGGCAACTGAATATTTACAAACTAAACGGGGAAAATATTTTTTCAAGAGCCGTTTCGAATGGAGAATCCATTTCCCTTGCGGAAATCACAAATGGTCCCGTCATCATCAAATTTTCGGCTTCCGGACAACCGCCTATCATCCGAAACTTAAATATCATGTCTAAATGAATCCCGATTACCCTTACACGCGCTTTGCCCCCTCTCCAACAGGTTATCTGCACCGAGGGCATATCCTTTCTGCGCTCTGGGTCTATGCTTGCGCCAAAAAATTCGGCTACAAAGTCCGCCTCCGAATTGAAGATCACGACAAAAGCAGGGCACGCCCCGAATACATTGACTCTATCCGGGAAGACCTCGAATGGCTGGGATTCAGTTGGGATGCAGAATCCATACAGAGCTCCCACGAAGAGCGCTTCGAAAAAGCCCTGGAACTTTTAAAAGAAAAAGGACTCGTCTATTCCTGCAATTGCAGCCGCAAATTTACGTTCGAAAATAATCCAGTAAATGGCGAAGGTGAAATTATCTATCAAGGCCTCTGTCGGGAACGAAATCTTCCTTTCTCAAGAGAGAACGCGATCCGTTTTAAGATATCGGACAAAACCGTCGAATGGGACGATCTCCGACTGGGACACTTCGCAGAAAGACCTGCGGAACAATGCGGCGATTTCGCCCTCAGGGACAGAACCGGACTCTGGACATACCAATTCGCCGTAGCCGTCGATGATTTTGAAGAAAAAGTGGGGCTCGTCGTCCGAGGAGAAGACCTGAGGAATTCCACAGCAAGACAAATAGAGCTTTCAGAAGCCCTAGGGCGTGCACAAAGACCGTTATTTCTCCACCATCCGCTCATTACAGACACTACAGGAAAGAAGCTCTCAAAGCGGAAAAAATCGACTAGCATCCGCGGAGAAAAGCAAACCGGGAAAAAAGCGGAAGAGATCATTGGAGAAGTCTGCTTTGAAGCGGGCATTTCCAAAAAGCAAGAACAACTTTCGATAAACAATGCAATTTCCTTGCTTGTAACACAACTCACTCCCAAATTTTGAATCTATATTCCAAAGTATATGGCGGATGATCTTTACAAGCGATTATTAAAATTAAGAGACGCTTCCTTTGACTTGACTATCAAGAACAGGCTTCTCAACTTTTCTCCTAAAGCGCGTTTTCAAACACCGCTCCTTCCAGAAAACGGAATCGTTTTTTTCGAACACTGGTCTTCCAAGAACGTTTCCATACCCCTTTCCATATTCGCTCCACTTTCTGAAACATTCTCCGAAGAAAACCAAGCAGATCTCATTTCTGATTTTAAATATGCACTCAGCTCTGTCGAAGAAGCCACGGGAGAACAAAATTTATTTCTCTCTCTCGGTTTTTTGCGCTGGCAAAATACTTCACCGGTATTGCTAATTCCAGTAAAAATAGACCCAAAAACGCTAGTCATTTCTCTTTCAGACATTCCCCCTATCGAAAATGTGCCTCTGAGACTCAACTGCAAGGGGACAATAAAACTTCCGCAAGCTCGCGATTTTCAAAACGGAAAAATTTTCGACATCCGAAATTATTTTGCAGAAGTCCAAAAAGCGGCAGAAACCGTTACTAATTGGAAATTCACACCAAAGGGAATGTCGCTCGGCTTTTTCGATGCCGCAAAACTTTATTCTCAAGCGGATATCGATAGCGAAGAATGGAAATCCGATCCGAAAATCAACAATCATCCAGTGCTCTCCAGGCTCCTTTCTCAAGAAGGATTCCGCGTTCTTGAATCCGGCTTTGAAGACAAGGACTTGGATGATTTCTTCAATCCAACAGAGCACCATTTCATCAAACCATTAGATTCTTCGGCTACACTTGCCCTCCTTGAAGCGCTTCAGCCTGAAAATGAAGCTTTTGTTGTCCAAGCACCTCCAGGATCCAATCGGGAAGATTTTCTCGCCGATCTCATTTCCGAAAATATTGCCAATAGAAAGCGGATTCTTCTCACCTACAAGAAAAAAGCAACCCTTGAAAGATTCAACCAAGTCTGGAATCCAGCCCTCCCCGAATATAAGGACATCACTTGGGAAAAAGCAAAAGAAAGCCTACAGAAAACAAGGCAAGAACTCGTTCAATACAATAAAGCCGTCAACAAGCCGATTCTCCCTGGAGGCGGAACTCTTTCCGCTTCCCTCATCGCCATTGCCGATTCGTCTTCATATAAAAAAACCTTGCCGGACTCCATTTTCAGCGGAGTGGAAAACCTGGATGCGGAAAAATTTCACGAAGCCTGTGGGTTGCTGCTAGATCTTTTGGAACTTGCCAGTCGCAATAATGCAAAGAAAGCCAAGCAGGCGTTCAAAGGATCTTCGCTCACTTTCACTGACGAAATTCAAAAAAAACGGATCCATGACAAGCTGGAAAAGGCCTCAAAAGAATTCAAAATTTTGTCAATGCTTTCAAAAGCTGCCGCAAAGACATTTCTATTCGACCGAGCAATAGACATCAACGTTCTCACAGAAGTGAGCGAAGCCATCACTTCGGATTTCGGAGAAAAGACGCCCTCATTCGAGAACTGGAACTTACAATCTAGGGACTGGACCACTTATGAAGAATCTCTGAAATCTCTTTCCGATGCGGGCGCATCGTGGTCCGAATTCCGGAGAAATGGTTCCGAAATCTATACGGACGAAGCTATCGACGAGTCCATTTGCGACGCAAGAGAGATCCTCGCCGACAATCTGGAACGCACTTTCAAATCTTTTTCCGAATATTACAGGGACGCCCAGCGCACGCTTCTCCACACACTCAAAACCCCGAAAAAGATAAAAAGCGATAAAGAGCTACTGGACATTACAGACAAATTAATAGAAATTCAAGAACATAAAAAACTGTATAAGAATACGTCTGTACTCGCCAACCATCTCTGCGGAAAGGATTGGAAATATGAGCACACGAATTGGACAGCGCTAGCCTCCAAGATTCGTTGGTTCTATTCTTTTCGCGAAAAAGTACAGAACAACAAAAACGCACCCCTATCTTATGCAATACTCGAAAGATACAATGAACTGAGAAACGTCATTACCGATGCGGAGACACTTAAAAAGCTCTGCCATTCGGCAGCCGAAGACTTTGCCGATCTCAAAAAAGAACTCGGCTTTGAAACTATAGAAGATCCTTCCGTAGAAGCGCAAGCAGATCTTGTAGAAAAATGGGAGAGGTCCCAAGCCCTCATCCCGCTATATGCGCTTATCCAAGAAAAAGAAAGAGCTCTTTTCAATCTGGGGCTCACAAATCTTGCAGAGGCTGCCCTTGATGAAAGCAACAAGGACAAGGACATCAACGTAGAATTATTGCGGTTCTGGCATTCCCTTCAAGTGCAGAACGTATGCAAGATTTCGCCATCCATTTTCACTTATTCGCCTAAAGTCAGGGCGAACAAATCCCGCGAGTACCGGGAACAGATGGATGACTTCTGTATGATGAATTTGAGGCTCGCAAAAGAACTTCTGCAAAAGAGCCCCGTTCTGCTAACCATTCTTTCTCTGGAAGCAACCGCTTTGCGGATTCCGCGCAAAGAAAATCTATTTGACGTAGTGATTTTCCTAGACGCAGAAAGCATTTCACCTCTTCAAGCAATGCCCGCCATACTCCGTTCCAAGCGGGCAATATTCATCGGGGATTCAAGCCTTCCTCCAGTGCCATTTCCCATTCTTCAGAGCGCGTCCCACAGAGATTCCTTTGTGGCGCCTCATCTTGAGAACATTCTCTCCTTCTCCCTTTACAAAGGGGCAAAGTTATCCTTCCTTCCTCTCAATACACTTCACAAGCACCCCGCTCTCATCGACTTTGCCAATGTAAATTTTTATGGGCAAAAAATTCATAAGCTCTCGCTCCCATCTTCAGAGCCTTTCTGTGATATGCAGATAAAGATGGAAACCCAGCTTTCCAAAGCTATCGCCGAAGCGGCAGTCAAGCATGTCGAACAGCACCCGACACAATCACTAGGCATTATCGTATTTACTGAAGAACGCCGGCGCGACGTATTTAAAGCCATAGAAGAAGTCGTAAAAGAACATCCTGATCTCGGACTTTTCCTTTCTCCCAAAAACATTCTCCGCGACCCTTACATCAAACTTCCTGAAGAAGCCGCCGGCGACTTCCGCGACACCATTTTCGTTTGTGCAGAGATGAATGCCGCTCTCGCCCAACAGGGACTCGGAAGTAAAATGATAAACGTATGCGCAACACACGCCCTTTCCAAGCTGTGGGTATTCACCGCAGAACCAATCGAAACTTCCAGTTCAACAAACCCAGGCATCCGTACATATTGGAATTTCTTAAAATACGTCAAAGACGCTAAAAACCAGAATATTTTTGGCAAAAGCGCACTCTTATCTCCCTTTGAAGAACACGTACTCAAAGCGCTCAGCGGCAAAAACTTGAGCATAGAAACCAAATGGGGCTACCGCGATACAACAATACAATTTGCCGTGCGGGATGCCAATAATCCGGAACAATTCCTCATCGGAATTGAAACGGACTCCTCGGAAGGAGCTCTCCGGAGTTCCGTCGAAGACAGGGAATACATACGCCCCATGATTCTAAGCCGTCTCGGCTGGAAAATTATCCGCTTGTGGTGTCCGAACTGGTTCAAGACTCCAGTCGATGAACGCGATCATATTTTGACGACTATCGCCGTAGAACAAAGTGTTGCACCACCGCCAAAACGGACCAACGAAGAAAAAGAAAACCTTCCTGCAATACACGTGGAACCCTATCGGATTCTTCATCCTAAAATTGAAGATTCCGTCCATGACGTTCCCATTCCAGAGCTCCCGATCAAATATCTGATTTTACAAATGAAATTCTACGTAGATGCAGAATCACCGATTCATGAAAAAAGTCTCATCCGCCGCATTCTAGAACTCCACCGAGTCCATCGCGCAGGGCCGGCGGTAATACGCGCCATCGAAGATGCCTTTGCGCAAGGCATCAACCGCAAGGCATTTATCAAAACCGGGCACTTCTTCTATTCTACACAACCCAGCGAAATCGTACTCCGCAATCGGGCAGCCCTTCCCGATGAAGAACGCAAATTAACATTCATCCCGCCCGAAGAGCGCGAACTATTCCCCTCCGGTACCGACGAGGCAACAATCAAGCAAACGCTTGGTCTGCTGTAGTTATTTCACTTTTACCACTAAGACGGTAAAGTCCGAAGCTGCAAGAGAACGGGCTTTATCTTCGGCCTTATCCTTTGTATAGGATCCCGAGCGGAGCTTATAAAAAGGAGCATCAAAAACAAGTTGTATCGAAAGGCCCGTCTTGGAAGAAAGATCGGCGCGGCGTTTCTCCGCTATATCAAAATCAGCGATGGCGTCAAATTGTAGAGCATAGACCCCTGTACCCTTGTTATCCTTTACAGAAGAACTCACCAAGTTTCCGTAACCGCCAGCATCTGAACGCGCGGCAGAATCCAAGGATGGTTTATATTCACGGCCCTTAAAAAGAGAATCCACATCCGTAACGGAAGCGGCAAAAGATAGCGAAGCAAAAACGAAAATAAAAATCGCCAGATATTTCATACTGTAATTATAATAAAAAAAGGCTTCCCTTTTAAATGGGAAGCCTCTTGAAATCTAAAATAGACCTATTCAACTGTTCCAGAACCCCGTCTCACACCCCAGACCTGGGTTACATTATGTTTGGCCTGCTTGCCCGCAATCGCTTGCGTTTTTGAAACCTTTGGAATCCTCATGTAGGTATAAAGCTTGGAAATATAAGCCCCCGTACCGACAAATCGACCGTTGTCTGCGACCAAGTTCCAAGCGAGGTACACATAACCGCGTTTTTCCGTGCAATCTCCACCAAAAATGCTGTCATTGCAAGCCACATAGCTCTTCTTGCTTGCAACAAACGAGCCCAAATTAGTAAAGATATTTTGTTCATACACAAGCTGGATATCCGCCAAATTCAATTGTTTACTAGCAATCAAGGCACTTAATGAGGAATCCGCAAGGATATTACCCATATCTGTCTTGATCAAGTAGCCAAGCGTATTCGGATTGTCCTTAGCTACCTGA
>JALNVO010000345.1 GCA_023231365.1 Fibrobacteraceae bacterium
AATTTGCCGAAGCGATGGATCTTCTTTCAAAAGTTTCTCTTGAAGGAGACGAAGAAGACAAAAGTAAAGCGTTCCTCCTTTTAGGAAAAATTCAAGAAATTTCAGAAAGCCCCCAGAATGCGACGTTTTATTATAAACAAGCTCTGACAAGCCCCCGCTACAATAAAGAAGCCTATTTCCTTGCATCCCGGATAGCCGCCCTAGACTCCAAACAGGAGCGCATTGTACACGCCACAGTCAAATTGCCTGCGCCCATCCAGAAGACATTCCAAGGGAAGACTCCGGTCATTCTTCTTACAAACAACCAGCAATTCCGCCCGCAGGGAGATAAATTCATTTCAGTCCCTACTTTTTTACCGGACGACGCGAAAATCTACTCTGTTTCTTCTTCAGGAACCTGGTTCAGCATACAGGACGAGACAATACTTCGCTTTCAACCGGCCCAAGCGCAAAAACCTTCACGCAATTATTCATTCGATTCTCCGATACTTTCTGTCCTCCCCATCCCCGGAAACGGTGCTTTAATCATGACAGAGAAGGATTTCATTTTTGCAACAAATGAAGGAATCCGGTTCTCAATAGAAAATAGATACCAAGGTTGCACACCTCTCGGAATTTACGCGCCCCAGAACAAATTTGTACTAAACTGCCCCGATAATGCACTACACCTTTTACAAACCGATAACGGCACAGAATCGCAGGTTCTTTCCCAAATAGATCCCATTAACAAAGTTTTGCTTTCAAATGAGGGTATATTCCTATCCTCAGCAAACAACTCTTGGTATTACAAGCCCCAACGCAAGCCCATTCCCGTATGGAAAAACAGCGGGAATCCCATTGAAGACGCCGCATTTTTCGGAAATGACATCGCGGTCCTCGAAAGCGCCGGAAAATTAAAATTGCTCACACCCGAAACAGGGGACCTTGTCGCAGAGACAAGAACCGATGGGGAATATCTTTATGAACTTTCAAAAGGCGTTCTTGGAGTTTTCTCCCAAGAAGGAACTTTGACCGCTCTTGACACGCTGCTCCGTCCAATATGGAAGTATCAATTTGGCAAACACCTCGTCGCCGAACCGATCAAGAGCCAAGGGACAATTTATCTTCCTTTCGAAAATGGCGAACTCGTATCCATCACAGCGCTACACTATGGAATGCGGCCGATTCTCTCCCAACAATTTGCGTTCAGAGCCCTTGCAGACGTAAACGACGGAAACTGGGAAGAAGCTCGCCCGTTAATCGACTCTACAATGAAGTTGGAACAAGGAAACGCTTCTGCAAACTACTTGTTCGCCCTGGACAAAGAACACCAAAATGCCTCTGAACGAGAAAAAGCCCTCGCCTGGAGCAATGCAGTGCGCTACTCCTTCGGCGATTCCAAAGCCGCGCCATCCATACTCGCTCACTACGCAAAAATCATAGAAGCAAAATATGTCCATTTTTTGCAAATGTCCCCGCGGACACTCTATCCCAGCTTATTCAACTCCGGACATACCCTCTTTACGATAGATCCTGCGGCGCAGACGCTCCTTGCGATAAATCCCGACAACGGAGAAACCAAATGGACGAAAGGCCTTGGAATTCTTGAAAGCAGCCCGGTTATGGCGAACGACGAGAATTCGCTTGCAATCGCCTCGGGATTCCGGCTCAATATCCTCGATCTATCCAAAGACGGAAAAATAAAAACAGAAGAGCTCCCGGGAAAGCCCTTCCAAATTCAATTCACGGACAAGGCTCTATTCATCTCGACTTGGAATGGCTACTTCATCAAATTCCTCAAACCCAATTTCAAATTAGCTTGGTCCCGCAAACTATACAACCTACCATTTCATTTTGACTTTTCAAAAGACGACATAGCAGTCACAAGCCTCGAAGGAGAAGCCGGGTTAGTTTCAAACATTTCAGGTCAAACTTTTGCAAAATTGCAGAGTTTGGGCGCGAATACAGTAGCACTCCAAACAACAGACTCGCTCATCGCCATTGCCACCGATGAAAACGAAATACATATTTATTCTAAAAAAGGGCTTGAGGAACAATCGACAATCAAAACGGACGCAAGCATACTCTCGATGCAATGGATCACCCTTGGAACCACGCAGTACCTGCTGCTCGGGCTATCCAATCAAAACATTTCTCTCTACCTTCCAAGCACCCAAGCTCCTATTTGGACTTTCAAAGGCAGAAATTCCATCTATACGACCCCTCTTGTCAAAGGCGCTTACGCTTGGATAGACCAAGGCACTTCCATCGTCAAAATAGCCCTTTCAAAAGGCTCGATCGAAAAGCGCTACAATACACCTGGAGGCGCAGGAACGCCCTTCATTCTGGACAATGTCCTATTTTGCACGTCCCCGAAAAGATTGCTCTATGCATTTCCGCTCCAGAAATAGGATAAAGCGTTAAAATCTGCTAAAATTCTTACATTCTTTTTACGTTTTTTCTTGTACTAACCAGCAAAAGATACATTAGATTAAGGGATAGATTGCACATTTAGATAGTGGGTGCCGTTTTTTGTGTAGGAGGTTTATGTCTCGCTTCAAAGTTCGTCAGATTTTCATTTCTGGAGTGGCAATCTGTTGCCTCATTTTTGTCAGTTGCAAAAACGAACCAGAAGAAAACGCTACAGAGACTGACGAC
>JALNVO010000346.1 GCA_023231365.1 Fibrobacteraceae bacterium
ACCGCAACAACGAGAAGCCGGTTCCCTTTTTAGGGAACGTCAGGATTCGAAGAGCCGGACTCTGGGCCGGCCCCGCAGGGGTGAGGATGGAACAACGTGACACCGCAACAACGAGAAGCCGGTTCCCTTTTTAGGGAACGTCAGGATTCGAAGAGCCGGACTCTGGGCCGGCCCCGCAGGGGTGAGGATGGAACAACGTGACACCGCAACAAATCGGTTGCAGCACTTCGCAGGTAGTGGACTAAAGTCCTGTTGCAGAGCCTCATAGCTCTTTCTGTTTGATATGATGCCGTTCCGATCCGATTTTTGTTTGATTTTGATACCCCGTGGGGTTGTTCATAGGGCCTTTTTGCAATTTTATTTGCAAAATTTCCTCGTCTCTGTAAAATTCAAGTTTTGTTTTATTGTTTAGATTTGATGTTAAGGACCTTTATGGATAAAATATCTCCGCTTCAATTTTTAGATTACCGAGAATATCTTTCTGCTTATTTTGAAAAACGGAAAGCAGAGTCTCCTTGGTATTCCTATAAAGTATTTGGCGATGGTGTTGGACTTGACCAGAGCCAAGTTTTCCGAATTTTGCAAAAACGATTGCATGTTTCAAAGAAAGCTTTACCTCGTTTTGAATCGTATCTGAAGCTTGAAGGAAAGGACGCTTTATATTTTGAAAAACTGGTATCTTTAGGGCGTTCTCGCAAGGAATCGGAGACCCGCCGGATTTTTGCCGAATTGATGACCCTCCGGGGCTCCAAAAGCCGGACGATAAATGGGGATCAATTCGAGTTGTATTCCAAGTGGTATTATAGTGTTGTCCGAGCTCTTTTGGGTTTTGTAAAAATCAAAGACAACTATGAAAAACTGGGTGCCTTCGTATCGCCTCCGATTTCTGCAGATTTAGCGAAGAAATCCGTGGCTTTGCTCGAACGCTTGAAACTCGCGGAGCGAGATGCAGATGGTTTTTGGAAATTGACGGATTTGAAGCTCACTACGGGGGCGGCCTACAAGTCTTTGCAGGTACACGCCTATCAAGCGGAATCTATGAAGCTTGGGATGCAGAGCCTGGATATCCATGACTGCAGTTTAAGGGATATAAATGTGACGAATATGGCGCTGGATGCTGATGCGTTCCGCGATTGTCTTGCTATTTTATCTACGGCAAGGGAAGAAATCCGGGCCCGGATCGAAAAAGTTGAAGATCCGGACCGGGTAATGCGCCTTGCGACCGCGTTTTTCCCGGTGGCGTTTACGCCCGAAGGAGGCAAGAAATGAGATCCTTCTTACGTTCTTCACTTTATGTAGTAGCTACATCCCTTTTTGGTATGTTGTTTGCGTGCACGGATAATCCGGAGTATGCTGGTGGTATCTGGGATGAAACTCAGAATGGCCTTGCCGTGCATTTGGTGGATTCTTTGGGAGCTCCCGTGGTAAAAGCCCGGGTTCGCGTGATAAATTCCTCTTCCTGGTCCTCTCTTGTCTTTGAAAAAAATACACCTGTAGTCGATAGCGCGATTACAGATAGTTCTGGCGTGGCTTATCTTGCGAAGCCTTCTTTTGCGGCTTATGTCGAAGTGGAGGCGTCAAATGGCTTTGCTCGCTCCGCTTTGGCGTCTGGTGATTCTGTTGCAAAAGATACGCTCCGCGCTCCAGCCTCTTTGACGGGGGTTATCAAATCTGCTGGCGGAGCAGCTCCTTCGGAAGTCTACCTGTTCGGCACATCTTATAAGGCCAGAGTTTCTTCAACAGGTGAATTTTCGTTTGATTCTCTGCCGGCAGGGGACTATGCCGTATTGTCCGCTGGGGATTCAGGATTTTCCTACCTCGGAAGTTCATCGCTCGAATCTAGTATTGGTTCTATAGATACGCTTTGTGCATTTTCCAAAGATAGCGTGCTTTTTGACGACTTTGAAGATGCTTCGGGGGCAAGTCCGTTTCATGCTTTGACAAATGGGAGCTGGTGGTATACAGTTGCGGATTCTTCGAGTTCGGTCATTCCTGCGCTTCCAGAGAATGGACTTATCAAATCGAGCGAGAGCTGGAATGGAACGCAAAGCCTTCACGAATCGTTTTTAATCGATTCGACTGCGGTAAATCCTTATGCCCTTTGCGGTTTTGATATAGGCATTTCCCGTTATTTAGATGCCTCGGTTTTTTATGATATGAGCGGCGTCGATAGCATGACTTTCTATGCAAAGGGCTCTGGACATATTCTGATGCAATTCAACGGTTACAGCGATTTGACGGGAATGGTAACTGAATGGGATTATGAATTTGACCTTTCAACCAAATGGACTCGCCTTGTTATTCTTCCTTCCGGGAATGAAGCTTGGGAACACATTAAGGCTAGGATGTCCACGATTACGTTCCTTTCTACATCTGGAGCGGATTTGTGGTTGGACAATATAGTGTTCCATGGAATTTCGGCAGAAGGGCTTTATTCTGGGCTTCTCCGCAGTTATTAAAAAATTTTGCGTCTAAACCTTAATTCTCATTTTGTTTGTACAAAAAAGACCAGCTTTTGCCGGTCTTTTTTTTGCTTTTAATTGTTGTTATTTCCCGCTACCCATATATTTGAAGTAGACTGCGGCGAGAGGCGGTAGTTGAATATTGAGGCTCCAGGGGCGGTTCTGCCATTGG
>JALNVO010000098.1 GCA_023231365.1 Fibrobacteraceae bacterium
AAGCGGTATAGACGACACGTTTAAGGCGTATCTTTTGAGCGTCCGTTGCATCATGTCCAAGGAATAGATCCGCCGGAGAAGTGTGCAGGGGAACACAAAAACGATTTTTTTGTATGACTTATCTGTCGGGTTGTGTCACATTTTTTCTGAATCCGACGAAAATGTAAAAGCCGGGAAATATGATTTGCTTATGAGCGGAACTGATTGCAGATAAAACCTGAAAGAACGGCTTCATTTTTCTATTTTTCTCCCTGAATTTTACGAGGTATCCTCTATGACTGCTGAGGCTCAAGAATCAAATTTTTTCACTTCCAAGTTGGATTTTGTTGTCAACTGGGGGCGGAAAAACTCTCTGTGGCCGTTTCCTTACGGGACGGCTTGCTGTGCCATTGAATTCATGAGTACGGAATCTTCCCGTTACGATCTTTCGCGAATCGGTTCGGAATACGTGCGCTTTACGCCTCGCCAGTCCGATGTGCTTGCTGTGGAGGGGACGATTACCTACAAGCAGGCTCCGATCCTCAAGCGCATTTACGAGCAGCTTGCCGAGCCCAAGTGGGTTGTGTGCATGGGCGCTTGTGCGACTTCCGGTGGCGTGTATGACTGCTACTGCACTGTGCCGGGTATTGATAACATTATCCCTGTGGACGTTTATATCGGCGGCTGTCCTCCCCGTCCGGAGTCCTTCTTCGATGCGATGTTCGACCTTCAGAACAAGATTATGGACGAGTCTTATATGAAGCAGCGCACGGAACGTGTGAAGGAACAGCTTGAGGCGATTAAGGCGAAGACTCTCGAATGCAAGGCGGAACTCGCCGAGTTCTCCCACGAAAAGGTGAACGAGATCAAGGCGGGTGTTGGCGATCTTAAGGCCGCCGCTATCCGCAAGGCCGAATTTTGGAAGGAGAATCCCTGATGTCGAGCGATTGCGAAAATCAAGTGAAAGAGCCGGTGGTGGCGACTGCCGAAGCCCGCAGGGCCTTTGAAAGTTCCGCTTTTGCGTGCCTCGAAAAAGAATTCGGCGCTGTCCGTTCCGACAAGGATTCCTGGGGCCTTACCGCAGTAATTGCTGCAGATAAACTCCGCGATTCTGTTCTTTTTCTGAAGAACGACCCCCAGTTCCAGATGGACATGCTCGTAGATATCGCCGGCGTCGATTATTTGGGCTTCGAAGATTATGCCGGACCTCGCTTTGCCGTCCTCTATATGTTCAAGAGCGTGTATCTGCCGGCCCATCGTTTGAGCCTGAAGGTCTTTGTTTCCGAAGCGGACTTGAAAGTGCCGACAATTTCTGACATCTATCCAATTGCCAATTGGCAGGAACGCGAAGTGTTCGACCAGTTCGGCGTGATTTTTGTAGGTCACCCGGATTTGCGCCGCATTCTCAACCATGTTGAATTTGTCGGGAATCCGCTTCGCAAGGATTATCCGGCACACCGCCGCCAATGGCTGTCTACTAACGATTATATGCTTCCCGTGCTCGAAGCGCGCTTGGAGGCCAAGGGTTATAAGATCCTTTCCCGTTCTAAGGAAATTTTGCCCAACGAAGAAGAATATTTGACAGGGAGTATCAAGAAATGAGAGTACTTGCTCCTAATGGCGAAGAAAAAACTTTGATGGCGCTCAACATCGGCCCTTCGCACGGTGCGACGCATGGATGCCTCCGCTATATGACAGCGCTCGACGGTGAAAACATCGTGGCAAGCGTGGGCGAGATCGGCTACCTTCACCGCGGTTTTGAAAAAATGGCGGAACGGGGTACTTGGCAGCAGGTGATCCCGTTCACCGATCGCTTGAACTATTGCTCGGCGATGATGAACAACTTTGCCTATTGCCATGCCGTGGAACAGATGCTGGGTATCGATCTCCCGGAACGAGCTAAGGTTCTCCGCGTTATCGTGAACGAACTTTCCCGCATTGCGGACCACTTCATCTGCGTCGCTGCTGCCGCTCAGGATTTGGGTTCTACGACCGGCTTCTTTTATATGTTCGATAGCCGCGAAATGATTATGGTGATTTGGGAAAAGCTCACGGGCGCCCGTCTCACCAACAGTTATGGACGCATCGGCGGGCTTTACCGCGATACATACGAAGGCTTTGAGAACGATGTTCTCGCCGTGTGCAAGCAAGTCGGCAAGAATTTGCACGATTTGCATGCGTGTTTCGACCGCAACCGCATTTTCCTCGACCGTACGGTTGGAATCGGTGTGATGCCCGCTAAGCGGGCGATTGAATGGGGTTGGACCGGTCCTTGCCTCCGCGCTTGCGGCGTTGCGAGCGATGTGCGCAAAGACGAGCCTTATTACGATTATGAGACTTATGACTGGAACGTGGTGACGGGAACCAAGGGCGATGTCTATGACCGCCTGATGGTGCGCCTCGCCGAAGCGGAAGAATCGGTTAAGATCGTGCAGCAGGCGCTGAAGCGCTTGCAGCCGGGTCCCGTGAGCGTGGATGATCCACGCATCCGCGTGCCGTCGCACGAGAGCGCTTATCAGGATATGGAAGCGCTCGCAGGCCGTTTCAAGACGGTTTTTGAAGGCATCCGCGTTCCTGCCGGCGAATATTATTCCGGTTCTGAAGTGGCGAACGGTGAACTCGGGTTCACGCTTGTTTCCGATGGATCGGGCAAGCCTTGGCGGGTGAAAGTCCGTCCGCCTTGCTTTACGCAATTTGCCGCGTTCCACGAGCTTGTCGAAGGGAGCCTGCTTGCGGACTCCATCGCGTGCCTTTCAAGTATTAACATTATTGCGGGAGAACTGGATCGATGAGTCACGTTCAAGGCGCTCTCCATATTGTCGCCAACAATACTTTAACTTATACGCATGGCCCGCATCCGGTTGAGACTTTGCCGTCTCCTGCGGATCAGTTCGGGCACAAGAACGAAATTCAGGCACAGCCGTCTTGGGCGGAAATTGCCCCGAAGCTTGAAACGCCTGCCGTCAAGGAACGCGTTGCGGATTTGCTTTCCCGCTATCCGCATGGACAGGGCGCTCTTCTTGAAGTACTTTGGATTGCTCAGGATGCCATCGGTTGGCTCCCGAACGAGGCTATCCGCTGGGCTGCCGATGTTTGCAGCTGTTCTCCGGCTCATGCATTCGGCGTTTCTACTTTCTATACGATGTATAAGCATGTGCCGACTGGACGTTTTTTGCTCCAATTCTGCCGCAATATCTGCTGCCATTTGAAGGGCGCTCCGGGCATTCTGGAATACGTGCTCAAAAGTCTTAACATCAAGAGCGGCGGAACCACTCCGGACGGCCTTTTTACCGTGGTCGAAGTGGAATGCCTCGCGGCTTGCGGCAATGCGCCTGCGATGCTTGTGAATGACGATTTTGCGACCGACGTTGAAAACGGCGAACTCGTGATGAAACCGGGCATTTGCCTTACTGAGGAACGCGTCGATAAGATACTTCAGTGGTGCTATGCCCGCGAAGAAAAGTTCAAGGTGGAACCCTCCCGCGAAGTGTTAGGCGGTGTGGTGAAGGGACATGGCGGACACCCGGGAGCTCCTGCTGCTACGGCAAAGCCCCAGGTTGCGGATTATGCACCTCCTTCTCCGGTGCTCGGCGTGAATGCCGTTGCGGGCGATGCCGGTGTGACGGTTACTTGGAAGGGCGCTCCTGAATTTACGGCTCTCTCTGTGGAGAAGCTCTCCGAATCTTCTTGGACTGTAGTCGGGACGCCGGGCGTAAGAGACAAGCAATTTGTGGATGCATCGGGCAAGGCCGGCGATGAATACCGGATGATTTCCGTGAGCGGAACAAGGACCGCCAAGCCCTCGGCTTCTGCCGTGGCGAAGCTTCCTCCCGCACCTCCCGCCGCTTCCACTTCCGAGAAAAAGGCAGGCTGATTTATGCAAGATTCAATGAAAGTCTGTACTGGAAATTTTGGAAAGAATGCGCAGAGCATGGAAGCTTATAAGAAGCTTGGCGGCTACTCGACGATTTCTTCCAAGCTCTTTGAAATGTCCCAGTTCGAGGTGATCGATTATGTGCAGCGTTCAGGCCTTCGCGGCCGTGGCGGTGCCGGATTCCCGACAGGGTTGAAGTGGAGCTTCGTTCCCCGCAATTCCGGAAAGCCCGTTTACATTGTGGTGAACGCGGATGAAGGCGAAGCGGGAACTTACAAGGATCACTTCCTCATTCTGGAAGATCCTCACCGTTTGATTGAAGGCTTGATCATCGCTGCTTGGGCGCTTGGCGCCCGGACTGCGTACATTTATGCCCGCGGCGAATTCCTCCCCTGCATCGAAGCCTTGAACAAGGCTTTGAACGAAGCCTACGCGGCTCATCTTCTCGGCGAAAATATCGGCGGGACTAAGTTCTCGTTCGATATTTTTGTGCATCGCGGAGCAGGCGCTTACATTTGTGGTGAAGAAACCGCGCTCATCAACTCCTTGGAAGGCCAGAAGGGCCAGCCTCGCTTGAAACCGCCTTTTCCGGCGGTTGCCGGTGCGTGGGCATGTCCGACTTGCGTGAACAACGTGGAAACGATTATGTCGCTTCCGTGGATTTTTTCGCATCCGGTTTCCGAATACACTAAAATGGGTACTCCGAAGGCTCGTGGAACGAAGGTGTTCTGCGTATCGGGAGACGTTGTCCGCCCGGGCCTTTACGAAGCTCCTCTGGGTACTCCGCTGATGGAAATGCTCACGAGCGAGGAATATGCTCAAGGCGTTGTCGGAAATTTGAAGGGCGTGATTCCGGGCGGTTCTTCCTGCCCTCCGCTTACTTCTTGTGAAAGTGAAACGGCTACGCTCGATTACGAGTGCATGGCCGCTCTCAAGACGATGTTTGGATCCGGCGCTATCATTGTCTTCAACGATTCGCATAACGCCGTAGATATTTTGAGCGTCCTCGGACATTTCTATTCTCACGAATCTTGCGGGCAGTGCACGCCTTGCCGCGAAGGTACTGGCTTTGCAAAGCGCGTCCTCGACGAGATAATGAGAGGTGAAGGCCACGATGGCGATATTGAACTTTTGCAGGGAATTTCTGCGGGGTTTGCAGGCACGACGATCTGCCCCCTCTCCCTTTCCCTCGGTATGCCTATCAATTCCTACACGGCCAAGTACCGCGGAGATTTTGAAGCGTACATAGCGAAGAATCCGGATCATGCGGAACCTCGCTTGAGATCTACCGTTCGTCCTGGAGCATTCTGGTAATAATATGAGCAACCATTATAATATGCCGTGCCTCCCGAGTTCCAAGAGCCCTCTCGTGACCATCGAGGTGGATGGAAAGAATATCGAAGTGCCGGGCGATACCAACTTGCTGGAGGCCTTGAAAGCCGTCGGCATTGAAACTCCGCATATTTGCTATCATCCCTACCTTCCGGTTTCCGGAAATTGCCGCCAATGCTTGGTGGAATTGGAAGGACCGCGCGGAAAATCACTCGTGATTTCTTGCTATACGCCGGTCACCCCGGGTATGAAGGTTTCTACTCCGAAGTCAAGTGCCCGCGTAAAAAATGCGCGAGCCGCTGTTTCTGAATTCATGCTTTTGAACCATCCGCTCGATTGCCCGATTTGCGATAAGGCGGGTGAATGTTCCCTTCAAGAAAATTACGTAGAAGCGGGGCGTAGTGAGTCCCGCCTTTTCCCGGAAGTCGGCAAACAGTATCACGGAAACCCCGATAATCAATTTGTAGATACCAAGGGGCAGATTCGCGGTGGTAAGCGCGTGGACATTGGCCCGCGTGTTGTTCTCGACGAAGAACGCTGTGTGCAATGCGACCGCTGTGTGCGTTTTATGCGCCATGTTGCGGGCGATGAACAGTTGCAGCTCGCAAGTCGCGGTGATCGCACGTACATTACGACGTTCCCGGGAAAGAAGCTCGATCACGAATATGATCTTTGCGTAACGGATTTGTGCCCCACGGGCGCTTTGACAGGAAAGTTCTTCCGCTTCCAGCAAAGAGTGTGGATGCTTTCCCGCACGCCGAGCATTTCCATGGATGATTCTCTCGGTGCGAATATCTGGATTGAACACAATAATGGATTCATTTGGCGTTTAATGCCGCGCTGCAATCCAGAAGTGAACCGCTCCTGGCTTTCTAATACGAGCCGCTTGGCATTTGAAAATTTTTCCAAGAACCGCCTTCCTGCGGGAAACCTCCCCGAGCTCAAAAAGGCTGTTATGGGCGAAGGTGAGATTGCGTTTGTCCTCGGCGGAGCTTCTACGAATGAAGATGCTGCTGCATTGAAGACGCTGACCTCTAAGCTCGGCGATCGCGCTCAAGTATTCGTCGGTTCCTTTGCAAAAATGGAAACGGCGGATGGTATTGCAAAAAGTGGCGACCCGGTGGCAAACCGCGCAGGCTTTGCCTTGTTCGGCTTTACAGCTTCTGTTGAAGATTTAGTGAAGAAAGCCTCTGAATTTACGACGCTTGTTGTGCTCCATGCGGATTTGTGGGGCGAAGATGCTTCCAAGGCGAATGCTTTGGAAGTAATCAAGAACCGCATTTCCATTTCGGCGTTTAACGATGCGACTGCGGAAAAGTCTGCGGTCGTATTCGGCGTAAATCATTGGTCGGAAGTTTCCGGCTCGATGGTGAACTCAAATTCGATGCTTCAAAAATTGTCGGCGGCGCCTACTGCGCCCGATGCGGAACTCTCTCCGCTTTTCAAAGTTCTTTTTGCCCTTGCGGGCGAAGATGTGAAATGCGCTGCCTGTGCCTTCAAGAAGGCTCACGAAATGGTTCCCATCCTCAGCAAGTTCTCTTTTGACTCAATCCATAGCACGGGCGAAAAGCTCGATGGAGTTGCTGTATGATGGAAATTCTGAGCTCGAAAACTTGGATTGAATGGCTCCTTATTATCGCAAAGTTCGCCTTTGCATTTATTCCCGTGCTGTTCATCCTTCTTCTCATTCCGATGGAACGCCGTGGCGCGGGCTTTATTCAGGATCGTCAAGGTCCGAACCGCTCCTATTTCTGGCTTCCGTATTTTGGAAAAATTCGCCTCTTCGGCTGGGTGCAGAATGTGTGCGATGGACTGAAGTTGTTTGTAAAGGAAATTTATGCTCCGAGCGGTGTGAACAAAGTTCTGTTTGCCCTTGCTCCGGCTATTCCTTTTATGATCGTACTACTTTCTCCGTGCGTCATTCCGTATTTCGCGACTCTGAACTTTACATTCGGCGATTCGTTTGTAAGTGTTCCGGGGGCAATGGTAGATAGCGATGTTGGCATCCTGCTTCTCTTCGGACTATCCTCGCTTTCTGCTTTTGGTGCGGTTCTTGCCGGGTGGGCTTCTAAATCCAAGTTTTCGTTCTTAGGAGCTCTCCGCACGACGGCGATGAGCATCAGCTACGAAGTCTGCCTAGGCCTTTCGCTGATGGGAATCCTCCTTTTGGCGGGCACGTTCAACATTGAAGGAATCATCAATTGGCAAGAAGCTCATGTGTGGGGCTTCGTTGCGCAGCCGGTTGCTTTCTTCTGCTTCCTCATTGCGATGATTGCAGAAACGGGCCGCGCTCCGTTTGATGTGGCTGAAGGAGATCCGGAACTTGTCGCCGGTTTCCATACGGAATACGGCGCGATGCAATTCGGTATGTTCTATATGGGGGAATACGGGCACATCGCTATCAACAGCATTCTCGTTTCCTGTCTTTTCTTTGGCGGTTATTCCATTCCGTTTATGACCACAGGGGACGTTCAAGCCAATTTAGGCTATGTTCTTGCTGCTCTTTGCGGCATTGGCGCTTTTCTTGCTCTTGGGTTTCTTCACATGCTCTATCGCTATACGCGTTGGTATAAGACGAGTGCTGCATCCAACAAGGAAACGATCTTCCGCGAATATGCTCTTTATAAGATTTGTGGGTGGATTGCGGTTCCCGTGCTGATCACCCTTGCTGTTCTTTCTGTTTTATTCATTCATCCCGAATACACTCTCATCAATGGAATGAAGGTGTTTGGACTTGGCACCGCTCTCGGTACCGCTTTTGTGCAGTTCTTGGTGCTTATGGTCAAGACCGTGTTTTTTTGCTGGGTCTGGATCTGGGTACGCTGGACACTTCCGCGTTTCCGTTATGACCACGTGATGCATTTGGGCTGGAAGGTGATTCTCAACATCGCCCTTCTCAACTTGGTCGTCACAGCCATAATTGCAAAACTCGTTTTGGGAGGCAACTAAATGGTTCGCGTTATTAAACACAAGCCGATGAATTGGCTCGAACGCCTTTACATCTTTGAGGCTTTTCGCGGCCTTTATACTACGTTTAAGCATTTCCTCCGCGGATTTTTCCGCTACGAAACGCTCCCGACCGTCCCCTACCCGGAAATCAAACCGGAAATTCCGCGCAATTACCGCGCTAAGCACCGTTTGATGCTCCGCCCGGATGGCACGCCCCGCTGTGTCGCGTGCTTTATGTGTGCGACAGCTTGTCCCGCGGACTGCATTTTCATTGAAGCGGGAGAGTCTGAGGACGGTCGCATTGAAAAGCGCGCGGAACGTTTTGACATCGACCACTCCGTCTGTATCTTCTGCGGCCTTTGCGTAGAAGCTTGCCCAGTGGATGCGCTCCGCATGGATACCTGCGAAACGAGTTATGTGCACCGCTCACGCGAGGACTTCATCGTTTCTATGTATGATCTCACAAATTGGGATCCTAAACAATATCCGCAGAACGACACGCAGAGCCAGATGGCTCCCGGCGGAAGCAAAAACAAGCAGGCCCTCGAAGCCTGGGGAATGAAGGTAATCTAATGCTAGCCCTCATTTATTTCATCATTTTCGCACTTATCGCGGTCGGAAGCGCTCTTTGCGTGTTCCTTTCCAAGCACCCGCTTTACGGTGCAATATCCCTCATTGTGACGATGCTTTCCCTAGCGGGTATTTACGGTCTTTTGGGAAGCCCGTTCGTCGGCGTTATGCAAGTGATGGTCTATGCAGGTGCGATTATGATGCTCCTCGCGTTTGTCATCATGGTGCTGAACGGAGCAAACGATAACCGCACGCCCCGCTTTGACAAGGTTTCCCTCTTTGTCTTCCCGGCATTAGTCGTGATGGCGTTGCTGATCGCTTTTGCTTTCTTCCGCGCACAGCTAGGTTTTGATTCGATGGCCGTAAAGGGGACTGTCGCTATTTCGGCGAGGACTCTTTTCGACACCCAGAATTTTGGCTACTATCTCTTGGTGGAAGCCGTCGGACTTTTGCTTCTTTCTGCGATGGCGACGGCGGTCATTCTCGCCCGCAAGGAAATCGGTTCTAAGCCCGAAAATGAAAACTCCGAGGAGGTTCACTAATGGAACTTCAAGCGATGTATATTCAAGTACTTGCTCTGATTCTTTTGATTATAGGCCTTGCGACGGTTCTTTCCCGCCGGAATGTCTTCTTTATTTTGATGGGTATTGAACTTGCTCTCAATGCGGTGAATTTGAGCATCATCGGTTTTTCCAAGACCTTTGCTGCCGCGGCGAGTATCACCGGACAAATCATTCCTCTGTTCACTATTGCCGTTGCTGCGGCTGAAGCGTGCGTCGGCCTTGCGGTGATTATCCTCATCGTGAGAAACCAACACAGCGTTGACAGTGACAACTATTCCAATATGAGGGGGTAAACGAGTTATGATTCCTCTTTGGCTAATTCCTCTTTTCCCGCTCATCGGCTCAATCGTGCTTGC
>JALNVO010000099.1 GCA_023231365.1 Fibrobacteraceae bacterium
ACACTGGACTCGATTCAAGTTTGAATGTCGAGGGGATGATTTTTGCTGGATTATCAAAAATGGCGATTTTAAGTTGATTTCGCAAGTTTACGATTGATCAAATTCTTGTTTTGGACACTAGTGTTTTATTATTGAAATTTTTCAGCTTTATCTATCTCGCCTTCCCAAAGCGTTTTTTAAGCAAAAAAGACATCTCCACTCGTCTCTGAATATTAATAAACAAAAATATAATTATTTCCCGATAACTTTTTAAGCCTAATTAGCCAGTACTGTAGCCATGAGCATCACGAAAAGCTGCTAACCATCCATCCTTTTATGGACCCCCTTAAAAAAGGTTTTCCCGGGGCAGGGTATAATCCCCCCATTTTTAAGGGGAGTCCTAATGTAAAATTTGCCAGTCTTTCAAGCATCCCATCCCAGAGAGGAGTCCGCGACAAAGTCCGCCTTTGCCGAAGCGCTCTCCTCACAAAGAAGGGTGCACACCTTTGCCATCCCTCCTAAATTCTTCCGTTCTAGAGCATAGAGACAAGCTGTTGAAGTAGCACCTGTAGTGAACACGTCGTCTACGATAACGGGGATGCAATCCGACGACCACCTTAAATTTTTCTTCAAGACAAAAGCACCGGCCACATTATGGGCCCGTGCATCCCTAGAAAGTTGGGTCTGTGAAATGCGAAACGTCCGCCTCACGAGGGCGTTTTCAACCGAGCCTCCTACGCACTCCGAAATAGACGCGGCAATTTTTTCCGCTTGATTGTAACCCCTTTCCCGGAAACGCGCCTTATGCAACGGTACAGGAACAAAATGCAAATTTTTGCCCCAGCTTTTTAAAGTTTCCAAGGAGTCGCCGCTTTGCAAAGATATCCGCACAAGATAATTTGCAAGTCCAGGCATATTTCCATATTTAATCGCATGCACCAAAGATTTCAATAGCGGCGTCATTGGATAAAGGCAAAGTATGTCAAATGCCGGATGGCGCGGGTCTTCAGCTAACTTCAAAAGTTCTTTTTTACAATCCGGGCAAAGCCAGGGATCCAGCGGTCTTCCCAAACGATGACAGCCTAGACATTCGTTGCCAAAAGCAAAAGAAGAAATTCCACTAAAAAACGACACAACTCTCCAACAAAAAAGCGTCTCCCTATAAAGACGCTTCAAAAAGTTAAACAAGAAAATTCTTCTTGTAATTTTTTGCGAACTCAAGCGCAATAATCGCTTTCCAACTGGCTTCCCTGATACCGCATATTCACCAAAAGTCCCACAAGCATCATACACGTCAAAAGGAACGACCCCCCATAAGAAAGAAAAGGAAGCGGAAGCCCCGTCACGGGCATCAACCCCAACGTCATCGAAATATTCACCGTAATATGGAAAAGGAAAATCGTGCAGGCTCCGGCTACAACTTGGTTCACAAAAGGATCCAGATGAAGCCGGCAAATGGATATGGCTCGCCAAAGGAAAAGGAAATAAAGAAAAAGCACGCCGACACAGCCGGCAAAACCGAACTGCTCTCCAAGCACACTGAAAATAAAATCAGTGTGCTCCTCAGGCAAGAACGAAAGGTTTGTCTGAGAGCCTTCTCCAAAACCTTTTCCAATAAGCCCCCCGCTGCCAATAGCTACTTCAGATTGTATCACCTGATAACCGGCACCTTTAGGATCCCGCATCGGATCCACAAAAGTCATCACTCGCTCGCGTTGGTGATCCTCCAAAGAATTCCAAGCCATTCCGCTCGCATAGCCACACACGATATTCACCGCAAGAATTATGATAGCAAGTTTTTTAGGTAATTTTCGGGAAAGTAGCGCCGCAAAAACAAAGCACAAAAGGAGGCCCCAGAAAAGTTGCGCATTCGGAATCTGCGGATAAGATAGAATCACAGAAAATACAGGGCTGAGCAGCAAGAAAAGATCCAAAAGAGAAAGCCCCGCCCAATAAAAACCGACAATCGTGACAGCTGTAAATACAAGGGCTGTACTCAAATCCGGTTGTTTCAAGACGAGCAAAAAAGGAAAAATAAAGATAAGACCGGGAATTAAAAAGCTCTTGGGTTTGACAAGGCTCACCCGATGCGAAGAAAGCCAACTGGACATTGCAAGCAAAAAAGCAATTTTAGCAAACTCCGAAGGCTGGATCTTCATCACGCCAAAATCGATCCAACGCCCGGCGCCCTTAGCACTATCACCGCCACCAAGAGCGACAAACGCAAGAGCGAGAATATTCAAAAAATAAAACGGGAACGCAAAGCGTTTTAGATAATCAATCTTAAGAACAGAAATCCCAGCAGCAATGGCTGCACCCATCACAAAATAAATAATTTGGCGGAACCAGCGGGAAGAAGCCCAATTATGCTCATAGTTGACCGTTGCAGAATAGACAAGCGTAATACCCAGAAGAGTGAGTACCAAAACCAGCGCCAAAAAGAACCAATCAATTTTTGTCGTATTATTCAAAAAGCGCCCGGAGCCTCTCATTTCGCAACCTCCGTCGAATCCTTCTTATCGCCAAAGAAATATGCTTCCATCACACGTTTGCAAATCGGAGCCGATTTTGCGCCACCTCCGCCAGAAGCTTCTTGAATTACGGCGACGGCAATCTGCGGATTGTCAAGAGGCGCCACCGCAACAAACCAAGCATGTGTATTTTCCCCTTTTTTCCATTCTCCAGAGCCCGATTTTCCACCAACGCGAATGCCGGGAATTGCGGCTCGGCGACCCGTACCTCCCGGGTGATTCACTACGGAATCCATACCATCGAGAAGAGTCTGGTGCGTAACTTCATCCATACTTCCATCAAAAATTTTTTCCGGAATATAGCGTTTAACCACATTGCCTTCCACATCCAGCAATTCTTTCATAAAATGTGGGCGATAAACGCCTTTACCTGTAGCAATAGAGCCGGCAAGTACAGCCTCTTGCAAAGGCGTCACCAACTCCCCCTGACCAATGGAAAGATTCAAAATAAGTCCGCGGGCCCAACGCCAGCCGTTGCGTTTGTTTCTCGCATTAAAAGAAGCGGAATCCGGCAACCACCCGCTCCTTTCCCCCGGAATATCCACACCGAGTACGGACCCCAACCCAAAACGATGCCCAAATTCATTAATGCGGTCAATTCCGAGCATTAAACCCAACTGATAAAAATACACATCACAAGAGAGCCGAATAGCATTCACCAAATCCAGCGAGCCATGCGTGCCCCAACATTTTTGGAAACGCACTCCGAACTGGTAACCACCTATACAAGGCTTCGCCATATGGGAAGAACGCGAGACAAGCCCGTTTTCAAGTCCTGCACCAGCTGTAACCAATTTAAACACAGAAGCGGGAGGATACACGCCAGAAATAGCACGGTTCGTAAGCGGACGAGTAGAATCCAAGGCGACTTCAGCCCAGCCCTTATTGCGTTCCCGCCTCTTCAAAGAAAAGATATTCGGATCTAATCTCGGCGAAGAAACCATGGCAAGAATTTCTCCATTCCGCGGATCAATCGCCACCACCGCACCCCGTACAGAATCCGGCAAAGCTTCTTCTGCAGCCTTTTGAACTTTCAAATCCAAGGTTGTCACCATCTGATAACCGGGAACCGCATCCACAGTGCCAATGCCATTGATGAGGCCTACTTCACGTCCATAAGCATCTACTTCAATATATTTGAGGCCATTCACTCCACGGAACTCTTTATCATACTGTTTTTCAAGACCTTTCTGCCCAATGCGGTCACCCAGCGAATAATTTTCAAACTCGGGCTTTGCCAACTGCTCATCGGACACTTCCCCTGTATATCCAAAAACGTGCGCGGCAAGCGTCCCATAAGGATATGAACGGCGAGATTCGACAATTGTCGTTACACCAGGCAATTCCGCAGAATGCTCCTCTACTATAGAAACCTGTTCCGCAGAAGCGTCCTCCAAAATTCGGAGAGCTCCATGCTTTTGCCAACGGCTGCGCTGAAACATCGTATCTACGACTGCAGAATCAAACACTCTGTTCCCGAGCGAATCCCGAATATTGATCAATCTCTTGAAAACGGAATCCCTATTTTTCAGTTCGGCAGGCAAAATCGCAATCTGATAGGAAGGCCTATTCCGCACTAGTACAACTCCGTTTCGGTCATAGATGATGCCTCGCTCCGCCGTAAGCACAACTCTCCGCAAACGGTTATTCTCCGAACTCTGAAAATTTTCATCGTAATGGAAATACTGCAAATAGAAAAGCCGGGAAGCTAAAACACAAAACAACAAACCTACAACCACAATAAAAATAAAAACCTTCAAATTCCGGTTTTGAGAATCTTCATTTGTCTGCAATCGATCAAGCATTTGGAGATCGCCCGAAAGACCTGTATAAAAGATGGAACACAGGTACGCTGCAAAGCATTGTGTATACGCAACCTGGGAGCGTATTAGTCAGAATAAGCACGCCGACATTATCCTTGATTATACCCACAATTGCATAATAAATCAGGTCGTTCAGCATAAAAGCCAGCCCTAAAAGAGCCACCTTAGTCGCCAAATTCAAATTCAAAAAGCGCTCTTCCAATTGTCCCACGGCAAAACCCACGCAAGTAAAAGCTATCGTCTGGGCACCAAGCCATTCAATAGGAGCATAAACATCTACAGAAAAACCGGCAAAAAAGCCCCAAAGCATTCCCTCCACCGGACCATGACGAAGCGCCATCACTACAACAAAAATCAAGATAAAATCCGGGACGACATCGGAAAAACTGATCCAAGAAGCAAGAGTCGTCTGAAGGACAACCACCAAAACAAAGCAAAGCAGATGTTTAATGAATGCTATCATTTTCGAGCAACTCCCGGACAATCCAATCAGGTTCCTTTTCCATAATGAAGAGTTCTTCCAACCGAGTAAATTCTTGGAAAGGCGCAACTTCCAAATGAGTAACCACATCGACATCGCCTTTACGCAAATCCCGCACAGTCCCTATAACAATGCCCTTTGGGAATATTCCGCCAAGCCCGGAAGTCACCAAGGTATCACCCACTTTCACACCCATATAGGAGGGAATCATAGCCATCAACGCATTACCGGAACCGCCTTCCAAAAAGCCTACAACCCGAGTCCGCTGAGCCATCACAGAAAGCTTCAAAGCAGGATCCAACAATAATTGAACTTTTGCATGCCGTTTAGAAACCGAAGAAATACGCCCTACAAGACCTTGAACCGTGAACACGGGCATATTCACCTGAATTCCGTGATCCGAGCCTCTGTTTACGATAAAAGTCGTTAAAAACCGTCCGGGATTTCTTCCGATAATTCTAGCGGTCACGATCGGATAATTCCATACATTGTCAAAATGGACGAGTTCGCGCAAACGGACAAGTTCTTCCTGTCCTTCGCGCAAATTATCGCGTTCCATCCTCAAACGGGCGTTTTCCTTTTTCAAACTATCGTTTTCATAAGAGAGAGAACGGATCCGATTTGTCAAAGAAAGTACGGATTGCGCTGGATAATATACCGACGACACGGCACCCTCCACCACCAATTCCTTGCCTTTCATCGACAACTGGCGAAGGCCAAGACCCGCCGCAAGCAAAAAAATAAACAGGACAAGTCCGTGTCCCTTAGAAAGCAGCAGGACAAGAGATCGGAAAAATTTCATTTTCTACAATAGCCCACCATCACACGGTAGACGAAATAAGCACAGGACGGTATTTATCTAAATCTTCAAGAATACGGGCAGCCCCTTTACAAACGCAAATCAACGGGTCATCAATTACATTGACTGAAAGTCCTGTCTCCTTGCGGATGCGGGCATCCAAGCCTCGCAACTTGGAACCACCGCCGGACATAATAATGCCTCTATCGAGAATATCGGCGGAAAGTTCAGGCGGGGTAAGTCCCAAAGCCTGTTTGACAGCCTCGACAATAGCCACTACAGGTTCATTCAAAGCTTCACGGATTTCCTGGCTCGAAATCGTCATCGTACGAGGAATGCCGGCCATTACATCACGGCCTTTCACTTCCATCGAAAGCTCTTCTTCCAGCGGGAAAGCCGAACCTATCTGCATTTTAATTTGCTCTGCTGAACTTTCACCTACAAACAAATTATATGTCTTGCGAAGATAGTTTACAATAGCTTCATCCATTTCGTCACCACCGACACGAATAGAAGCATTGCAAACAATACCATTCAGTGCAATCACGGCGATATCGGAAGTTCCGCCACCAATATCCACAATCATATTACCCACAGGATCTTCTACAGGGATACCCATGCCAATAGCCGCAGCCATCGGTTCGTGGACCAAATGAACTTCCTTCGCACCAGCCATACGGGCGGCATCGGTCACAGCACGTTTTTCCACTTCAGTGATTCCCGAAGGCACACCGATGACAACCCTCGGCTTCACCAAAAAAAGCGGGTATTTCTGTACTCGCTTAATAAACGTCGAAAGTAAAATTTCAACTAGCTGGAAATCAGCTATCACGCCATCTTTCATTGGGCGAACTGCAATATTCGCACCCGGAGTGCGACCCAGCATCTTTTTAGCTTCACTTCCAATAGCCGTCACGCGGTCATTTTTGCGATCCATCGCAACAACCGTAGGTTCGTTGATGAGAATTCCCTGTCCTGCTACATGGACCAGAGTATTTGCCGTACCAAGATCAACGCCAATATCACAAGAAAATAGTCCGAACAAAGTAATATTCCTTTTTTTATGCAATTAATATAACATAAAAAATTAAAAGTTAATCATTTTTTATTATCTACATCCACACCAAATTGCCAAGCCTTGAAATACCGGTCCCAAAACCAATAGTCCGAATTATAGCGGTACTTCCGGCGTTCATACATTTTTATGTTTCTGTAAATAAAAAAGTCCACAACCGCATAAGCAGAATACATCTTTGAGTGGGTCTTATCAAAAAAACGCAAGTCGCGAATTTTATAATAAGGAGTATCCAGAAGAGCCCCCTTATCGTGACTAGCCTTCAAAGTTTCGGCCACCATGAATTTGAGGTCGTCTTGCAAATAAGCAGACAACTTATGCTCTACATTCTCAGGGCGTTCCGTGCATGCAACAAGGAACAGGCATAAGCAAGAAAGCAAAAAAAATTTGCGCATGTCTTTAATATAAAAAAAAGCCCCCCTCAGAAAAGGGAGGCATTTCGAAAATATGCCGTTAAAGGCTAGAAGGAATAAGTCGCATCAATGCGGGAGAATAACCGTCCTTCTCCTTGGAATGGATTGCGGAAAAGCACATCCTCGGCAACGGTCACATCTATTTTCAGCTTTTCTTCCACATTAATACCAAATCCCCAGCCAACGTGATCCTTGTTCGTCCCATCGCCAATCGGATTGGTTGAGAAGAAAGTGCCGTCATCAGAGCAAATGCCTTTCTCGCCTACATTATGATCATTCTGATCGCATTCTGTGTAAAGGATGGATTTCTGTCCACCGACGCGGACAACGAACCAATCCCACCAGATATTGCGTTCAATACCGAAGCTGATTACGCCCCCCATATCCTTACGTTCATCCCAATAGGCATCATTGCTCTGGGAATCATACGTAGATTCACCGGTCGTATAATCAAAAGTCCAATCATGAGCCTTCCGCTTATTCCAGACAAAATCGCCACCCATCCAGAAAAAGCCCCTATCCAGCGCAACGTTGATGCCAAGGCCCACCTGCGCATGCGTTTCCTTAATACCAGGAGCCTTGATAAAATGAGCGCTCATAGCGGGAACAAGTTCACCATCGATTGCATCCAAACTAAAAGAAGCGCGGGAAGATCCGAGATAAGAAAAATCGCCATCTTCGAAGAAGTCCTTGTGTTCCGGGCCATATTGAACACGGGCGATACCTCCGGACAGCTCAAAATCCACGCTGCTCGCCAATTGCAGATTTACACCGCCATCACCACGGATGACAGATGCGTAAGAATTGTTATCCACCTGATACGTTCCACTTTTCGTCTCATAGCCACCATCCTGGTGAGCAATATAAACATGAAGACCGAGAGCGTTACCATCAGAAAGAGTTCCGCCTAAAAAACCATCAAAATTGGTTACAGTCTGCGGAAGCTCGTGCTTCTCCGAAGAATTGTCGCCGATATAATAAGTCGGAAGAAAAGCGGAGAAGGTCTCATCTGTGCGACCGAAAACGCCACCAATGGAAAGACGCGGGTCTGGAGATTCCTCGCTGCCCAAACCGAGTGAAAAGATACCGCCAAACGTAGGATGCTGAGGATCCATGTTAGTTCCCGTTGCAACATCTTGCGTATAAGAACCAAAACCGCCAATCAAATAATTCGGATAAAGGTTGATATTCGCCGGATTATCAAAGATGTTCACATCATCTATGATATAAGTTGAATTCTTGCCCATCGATTCAACACGGGCAAAAGTAGCGAAAGCAGAGCCTACGCCGACAACACCTATTGCAAAACCCAAAGCTGCGGCAGATCTGAATTTCATTGAGCAACTCCTGTAAAAATTCTATGGAATAAACTTAATTAGTTCTTGACGATTTCGCAAGCGAAAAATAAAAAAAAGCTGGAAACTTGCGTTCCCAGCCTTTTGTCAATGCTTGAAATCAATTATTCAGAGAACGTGAACGGAATTGTCACCGTAGTATTTCCTGACTTGACCTTGCTGAAAGTCCAGCGGCTCACCGTATTCTTGACTTCGCTATCGAAATCACCGTAACCGGTGGTCGAAGAAGCGATGGAAATACTGATGATATCACCACCCGGAGCAATCGTGAAGCGAAGCGTCACCTTACCAGCAAAACCCGGTTGCAATTTCAGGTACTTGTTATAGATGTGACGGAGACCCGGAGTACGCTGACGGACAACTTTCATGATGTCTGCAGCACTGCGGGAACCACCACCGGCACCCATATCAATATCCCGTTCAGAAGGCGTCTTGATGGATCCCTTGGCCTTGGTCGCGATTCCACCACCGCCACCGCCAAGAAGCCCGCTCAAACCATCGCCAAGGCCGCCAGAGCCGCCTTCAGCATAGCCTTCGTTGAAGCCACCATCGGCCTTGCCGCGGCGTCCCCCAAGCACGGTCTTACCCGTGGTTTGAAGACCAGCAACGTCCTTCAACACCTTATCGATATCCTTGGTGAACTTTTGATCTTTCATCAAGTCATAAGCTGCAAAATTGGCCTTGCTTGTTTGAGCTGTAAGAAGTTTAAGAACACCACGGGTCTGAGGAGCATTCGGCTGGCCCTTTCCACGCGGTTTCCCGCCACCACCCGCTTTCTTGCGAGGTTTTGTCGGCTCTTTCTTCTTCTCTTCCTTCTTTTCTTCCTTCTTCTCATCAATCTTCATCGTAGTCGTGAGCTGTTCGGCTTCCGTATCTTCGAAGATAACTTCATCCACTACAGCTTCATACATAGAAGCCCAGAGAGAGAAAGAAATTGCAACAATGAGAGAAATAACTGCGACACCCGCAAAGCGCTTGTCGGATTCAGGCATCAAGGAAGCTACAAGAGGATCTGTGATCTTTTTAGCCATATTATTCCTCCCCGCCGTTCTTCATATTCACAGCGAAAGCAATGTTGGTGTAGCCAGAGAAG
>JALNVO010000100.1 GCA_023231365.1 Fibrobacteraceae bacterium
ACTCCAGATGCAATACCAGCAGAACCGAGAACTCGCAGGCAAGCTCAAGAGTCTTCCAGCAGGATCTCTCTCGGCTGTGGATAGCAATGACGGACTTCTCGTAAGTATCCGCAATCTTCAGAAGGAGCTCAAGGTCGCTGAAGACGGCGCTGCATCTCAGATCCGCCTTTTGCGCGGAAGCCAGGGGCTAGAAAAGACGAACAGCGCGGCGGAGGCTCAGGCTTTGCACCGCGAAATGGATATGCTCAAGGAGCAGCAGAAGGAACTCACGATCATTTCCAAGGCGGATTGGGTTGTCGCTAACGTAGAGGTCCGCGATGGAGAAAAGGTTTCGAGTTTTAACCCGCTTCTCACTTTGACCCGCAAATCCCCGTCGCTTGTGCGCGGATACATCAATGAAAAGGTGTATTCCAAGATTAAGGTCGGCGATGATGTAGAAATTATTGAAGGCAATGGGGAAAAAGTTATAGGATCGATTATCGGGATGTCCAGCCGTATAGTTCCCTTCCCGCTCCGCCTTTTGAAAATGCCGGATATGCCGATGTATGGTCGCGAAGTCAGCATCCGCGTTCCAGAACAGAATTCAATGCTTCTCGGAGAAAGAGTCTCCATTTCGGAACTTTCTGGTTTGAAGAAAATTCTCAAGGGTTCGAATGGGGGTAATAGATGAAAGAGATTCTCGCGTGGTGCAGTGTTTTGGTTGTATGTGCCGCAGCAGAACCTTTGACCTGGGAGAGGCTCATTTCTTCCGTAGATGAGGATCCCGTGCTGAAAGCGGCTTCTCAAAGGCAGACCGCGATCAGCAACCGGACGGGTACCAAGCTTTGGGAAAACCTTGAGTTGGATTATAAGCTCGATGGCCTTGGCTTTATGAAGCACGATATGGAACTTAAAATCAAACCGCGTGCTTTTGGCGAAGCATCTGCCGATGCCGCTTATTGGAAGGCTCAGGGAGAATATCAGAAAAGCGTTGAAGGCTCGGATCGCGCTTCCGTTCTCTATGAGCGTTACGAGCATGCGCTCCGCTATGTGACCCGCTATAAAATTCAACAGTTGCATCTTCAGTTGTTCCAGATTTGCGAAGACCGTATTGAAGTCCTTCATGCAAAGACGGGTTCCGAGAGCTTCGACCTGCAGGATTTGGTAACGGCTCTTGAAAAGAAAGCTTCGCTTTCGGCGGAACTCATTGCAGATTCCAATGCAATTAAAGATTCCAAGATGAAACTTCTTTCCTTTACGCCGGATTTGGATTCCATTGCTCTTGATTCCGCTTGGCTTCCGACGATTGATGAATTGAAGTCCATTTTGAATAATGCTTCATACAATCCGGAGAGCTATGCTGAAGTCGCGAAGACCAAAGCAAAATGGCTGGTAGACCAAAAGCGTTATGAAGAGGAAATGGCTGGTGACCGTGATTACATCTCTAAGATCGGCGTCGGCTATGTCCATGAATTTGGCGAATACAAGTACAAATGGGTAACGACTAGTGTCAGCGGAACGAACATCAATGAAGAGTGGAGATTGCAGAGAAGCGATGATGACCGCCGGACGATCGATAAGTTTTACATTGATGTTGGTATCAAGCTTCCCTTCTTTGCAAGCAACGGCACTACGAATTTGAAGCGTCAGATAGATGTCCTTGAAAGCGAACGCGATTATTTGAAGGTCCGCCGTGATGCCTCCCAGAAAATTTCTCGCATGCGTGAAGAAATTATGGGACTGATGGCCCAGCGCGATGTACAGAAGAATTTTGTGGATCAAGTGGATGCAGGGGCCCTGTTCCAGGACTTCGCGGCTAAGGCCGGCAATGATCCGCTCCTGTTGCTCCGCGCCCGCGAGAGTGCATTGGAAAGTACTCTCAAGATCGTGAAGCTCGATAGCGATATTTTTGATGTCTATCTCGATCTTTTGAATGAGATGGGTAGTTTTGCCCGTACGGATGTAGAGAATCATTTTAAAGCCGGATTGTCAAAATGAGCGATGCGCGCGGATTCAGCTTGCTTGAGCGCTTTGAGCTCAAGTATCATATTCCGGTGGAAATGACCGATGATATCGGGCGTTTTATCGCTCCGTATTGTGAAGAGGATTATTACTCTAAAATCACTCCGGGCGGTTTTTACTGGATTACGAACCTCTATTTGGATTCGCCCAAGTGGACGTTCCTCAGCTGGAGAAAAGCGCAATTGCTGGACCGTTTTAATATGCGCGTCCGCTGTTATGGCGAGCATCCAAAGCAAGACGGTACTTTTCATTTTGAAGTGAAGAGAAAATTGGGAAGTGTGGGCTACAAGAGCCGCGCCACCATCAACGGAGAAAATCCCTCGTTTGTGTGGGAAAATCCCGAAAGCAAGTGGCCTTGCAAAACGGACAAGGATCGCAAATATTTGCACGATTTTATCTATAAGACGACGGCTTACAATGCGCGCCCAAGGCTTCTTACCCAGTACAAGCGCCGTGCTTGGTTTGGGCTTAACGAAGAATATTCCCGCGTGACGATCGATACGGATATGCGGTTCCGCGAAGAAAATGGATTCGACTATTCCGTGGATCCCGCATATATGTGGTCTACCGGGCTACCCCGTTTTTTTGAGCGCAATTGCAATGCCGTGCTAGAACTCAAATGCCCGGCGCTGCAAGTGCCGTTCTGGATGCTGGATTTGATCCGTCATTTCAATTTAAAGCATGGCGGTTTTTCTAAGTTCGGTAATGCAGCCGCGGAATGGAAGCGCGTGTATGAGAATCCAAAAGACTTTAGGGATTCGCGCCTTCCGCAATTTGCGGGCGATTTTGAAGACTCCAAGGAGGTTTTTAGATGATACATAAATTAGGGCTTTTTCTTGGAATGCTTGCCTTGCTTTCGCTCTCCGCTTGCGATAGCGGCGAAGGAAAGACGCGTACTGTTGCTTATACGGCAATGGTCTGTACAGAAATTATGTACCACCCCGCAGGAACGGATTCCGTCGAATTTGTAGAGGTCAAAGCGACAGGAGCTCCGATTTCGAGTATGTCCGACGTAAATTTGCGCTTGGATGGCGCTGTTTATTATGAATTCCCGGACGAAGCTTTGGATACAAACGAATATATCATTGTTACTAATGATACCGTGGCATTTCACACAAAGTATCCAAATTTTACAGGGCGGCTATTTGGACCGTGGTTTAGCGATGAAAATATGACGAAAGTTGGAAAGCTTTCCAATGATGGCGATGTCATTGAAATCAAAATTAAAGGCGATGGCGATTTTGACGCCCGCTTTGATGACGATCCTCCTTGGCCGAGTGCTGCGGATGGAAATGGAAGTTCCCTCGTTTATGTGGGAAGCAACCCTGCCTATGCCGAGTCTTGGGCCGCGAGCCGCACGATCGGTGGAAATCCGGGTTCAGGCGATGATCCTACGTATGCTGCATCTTCTGTACGCATAAATGAAATTATGCCCTATGGAAATAGCGGCGCTTCTTGGATTGAGTTTTACAATTCGGGAACTACCGATGCGGATATAGGCGGTTGGGAAGTGGTACGTGTAGACGCTACGGATAGCGTCCGCTATGTTCCTTCGGGAACGACAGTGCCTGCGGACGGTTATACAGTCCTTCATACATTGAATACGGCTGATGGTAGTGCGGATAGTATTTATTGTACGGCTCGTGGGGAAAAAGTATATTTGAGGGAAGCCGTTTCGGGAGCATTGACCGGTGTAGGAATCGGCATAGAATATTCCGCAGTTCCTACGGGGCACTCTGCCGGTGTCATTGAACTTAGCGATGGTTCTGTCGAACAGGGAACGCTTGTAACGCCTACGCCTGGGGCAAAAAATTCCAAAATAGCTCTCGGGCCTATCTATGTGAGTGAGCTTTATTATAATCCGCCAGATGGAGATATTGAATTCTTGGAACTCGTAAATAAAAGCGATTCGACTGTTACATTTAAGTTTTTTATGGAAAATGCAAATAATTATGCGGTGTGGAAAATTTTTGGCATCGGTTTTACATTTGATGATGTCGTAACGCTAGCTCCTGGTCGTGCAATGTTGCTTTTGCCGAGTTCCTATACAGATGTAGACGGTTATACCTCTGTGTCTGTGGATACGGCGGAATATAGAACGAGTAGAAGCGTTCCTGATTCAGTCCAGATTTTTCAATATACAGGCAAACTTTCCAACAGAGGTGAGCTCGTTTCTGTCGAAGAACCGGCGGATTACGTTTCTAAGCTTTATTACCGAGTTTCGGATGCTGTGCTCTATTCCGATGACGGTCTTTGGCCTGCGGAAGCGGATGGCGACGGTTATAGTTTGAACCGCATCGATTATACGGAGTCGGGTTACGAGCCCTCGAATTGGGAAGCGGCGGAACCAACTCCTGGGAAAATCTGAGACATTTTTGTTGAATGCATATTTAATGCTTTGACGGGCTATAAAGCATTTTGTCACCTATTGAAAGCATTTTAACCGCCTTTGCTATGCAATGGTGGTCTTTTGAATTTAAATTTTTTTATCTTTCAAATGTATGGGAAAAAATAGTTTACTGATATTCTTTTTGGGTTTTTCCGTAGTTGTTTTTGCCGAACCGCTTTCTTTGAATGATGCAATTGCCAGGGCCAAGCAAAATAATCCTCAAATTATTATAAATAAAGCACATCTCGGTAAAGCTGAAAGTGAAAAAACGACAGCTCGTTCCCGTTTTTTCCCGCAACTCACTCTTTCGGGCAAGATGACCCGTATTGATGAGCCTATTTCAATAGATCTCACGCCGATGCGTTCCGCTATTTTGGGCAGTAATTACGCTTCGACTTATACGAGTGTGTATTCTATGACGCAGGGCTCATACGGTGCGGAGACCGCAAATACGCTAGCTACTTCTGCAGCGACTCAAGGGCAGACGGCTTTAGCATCCAAGCTTCCTGAAGATGATTTCAATATCCAAGTTCAAGACAAATTATTCTTTAATGCTACGGCGACTTTGATCTGGCCGATTTTTACCGGTGGCCGGATTTTTTCTGCATACAAGGCGGCAAGTGAAAATGTAGATGCTCAAAAATCTGCTTATTCCATGTCGGAGAATTCCATTTTAATGGAAGTCTGTGCTCGCTATTTTGGCGTTCGCCTTTATGAAGAAATGGTTTCGCTCCGCACTGAAGCGTACAATACACTCCAAGAGCATGTAGATCAGGCAAAGAAGCTGGAAGCCGGAGGGCAGATATCTAGAGCGGAACGCTTGCGCGCAGAAGTGGCGCTTGCAGAAGCCCAGAATGAAAAAGACAATGCAGAACGGGATCTTTCTCTTGCTCGTCTCGCTTTGGCGAACAGCTTGGGATCTAGCGATACGGCTTTGAGTGCGACGACGCCGATCGAGCCCGTGGAAATAAAGGAAAGCCTGGAATTTTACAGACAGCGTGCGGAAGAAAACTATCCGGGGATCAAGCAGCTTGAAGTGGAAAAGAAGCGGAGCGAACGCGCCGTGACGGCTGCCCGTGGCGAGTATTTCCCTACGGTCGCTCTTTTTGGACAGAAAGAACTTTATACAAAAGATTTGACGATTCTTCAACCGGAATGGGCCGTGGGCGTGAGTGTTGAATGGAACTTGTTCCACGGCGGCGAAACGGCTGGAAAAGTCGCTGAAGCCAAATCGACCAAGCGCGAAGTAGAAGGGTTACAGAATCAGGCGATACAGAATATTTCCCTTTTGGTAGAAAAGCGCTACCGCGAGTATGAGCATGCAAAAGGGCAGCTTGAAACGCTGAGGAAAACAGAAGAACTTGCGCAGGAATCTTTGGAAGATCAGAAGAAGGCTTTTGAAGCGGGTATGGGTACGAGCCTCGATGTTGTCGATGCCCAGCTTTCTCTTGAACGTTTGCGCGTAGCTACCCTCAAAGCCGACTATGATGCAACGCTTGCTTTGGCGGGCCTTTTGGAAGCTTGCGGTGAAGTAGAACAAATCGGGAAGTATCTGGAGAAATAAAATGAAACGCATTCCAGCAATCATCACTCTTTTGATTATCATTGCCCTCCTTGTGGCGGCTTTCTTTGGAATTAAGCACTTTGCGACTCAGCCTAAATCGGAATATTTGCAAGGCCAAGTAGAAGCCCGCCGCGTAATGGTCGCAGGGAAGATTCCTGGCCGTATCGCTTCTTTGGCCTTCAAGGAAGGCGATTCTGTGACCAAGGGGCAGGTGATGGCGATTATTTCCAGTGCAGAAATCGAAGCGAAAAAGATTCAGGCTCAGGGTGCGCTCAATGCGGCGAAAGCGCAGGCGAATAAGGCTCAAAACGGGGCCCGATCCGAACAGATCGCTGCGGCAAAGGCAATGAGCGAACGTGCAGCGGAAGGTGCGAAGATTGCACAGACGACTTACGAGCGCGTGCAGAAGCTTTATGACGATGGAGTCCTTCCCATTCAAAAGAGAGACGAAGCAGAAGCACAGATGAAAGCGGCAAAGTCACAAGCGGAAGCTGCAGGGGCTCAATATGCAGAAGCTCTGGCTGGTGCACGCAATGAGGATAAGGCGGCTGCGAATGCTTTGGTAATGCAGGCGAAGGGAGCAGAAGCAGAAGTGAATGCTTATCTCGATGAAACAAAGATTCTCGCTCCGATTTCAGGAGAAGTTACCCTCAAGATTTCGGAAGAAGGAGAAGTTGTTGGAGCGGGTTCTCCGGTGATGGCGATAACCGATTTGACGGATGAATGGGCTGTGTTCAACCTCCGTGAAGATATGCTGAAGGACGTGACCAAGGGAAAAATTTTTGATATGTATGTGCCTGCATTGGATGCGACTGTTGCGATGGAAGTTTATTACATTGCATCTGCGGGCGATTACGCCGTGTGGAAGAGCAGTAAAGAAAGTGGCGGATTCGACCTCAAGACGTTTGAAGTGCGCCTTCGTCCGAAATTTCCTGTGGCAGGCCTTCGTCCGGGTATGACTGTTCTTTGGAAGAAAGACCTTAACCTCAAGAAGTAAGTTTTGTTTAACGCACTGGTTGCCGTTTTTAAACAAGCATATGCAAAGCGGAATTTCCCGCTGTGGTTTTTGATATTCGTTCTTCCTATTTCGATGTCTTTTTTAATGTCGCAGCTCTTCTCTTACGAAACGCCGCGGCATTTATCCGTGGGCGTTGTCGTAGAAGATATGTCACAGCTCTCTATGCGGATTATTCAGGGCCTTCGCGCGAGTTCTGTGGTCAAGTTCGATACGGTTTGTGAAGACTTGCCACACTGCGAAGCGATGCTTCGTCAGGGCAAGATCTATGCGGTGCTTTACATTCCGGCGGATATGGAGAAGGATGCGCTCCGCTCTGAAACGCCAAAGTTATCGCTGTATGTAAATGCGCAATCGATGCTCACGGGAAATTTGATTTCTAAAGAGATCCGTTCTGTTGTAGGTGCTGTGGGTGCGAAGTTAGAAAAGAAGAATATCCCAGAGCCGATTTCGACGGAACTTCACACAATTGGCAATCCGACTTCAAGCTATATATTCTTCTTGCTCATCGGAATTATCGCAGCCATTTTTCACATTGTCGTAATGAGCTGCGGCGTATTTGTCTTTTCTTGGCCGTTTCGTGAAAAGACGACCTCCGATTGGTATTATGCTGCGAATCAGTCGCCCGTAATAGCTGTGCTCGGACGCTATGTCCCGTTGCTTTTTGTTTATTGGCTTGAATTTTTGATTATAACGGTTCTCGTGCGCCATGCTGTTCCGATGAGCAATATGGAATTTTATGTGATTGCTGCCGGGGAATTTTTGATGATTGCTGCGTGTTTAGGAATGAGCCTCTCTTTTGTAGGGGTTTCAGGGAGCATGCGCCTTGCAACGTCGGCTGCGGGGGTTATCGGCGGCCCGGCTTTTGCCTTTACCGGGCAAACGTTTCCGCTGCTTGCTATGCCCGTATTTGTACAGTGGTTTGCGTTCTGCTTGCCGTTGACACATTTTTTAAGAGCGCAGTCTGCGATGTTCATTGGCGATGTGGGAATTTCTCACGCAATGGATTCTCTCCAGATTTTGGGTGGGCAGGTAATCTTCTGGCTTTTGCTTGGCATTGTAACAATGACACATCAGATTAAGAAATATGTGAGGGCCGAAGAAGATGCTTGACATAGTAAAACGGTTCTTTAAGATTGCATTTAGAGAGTGGACGCTCTTTTATACGGACTCGCTTGCGGTACTTTTGCTTGTCGTCGCTTCGTTAATTTACGCAATCTATTATCCACTTCCGTATATGAAAGAAATTTCGGAAAAAGTTCCGGCGGGAATTGTCGATCTAGATAGAACGGCCTTTTCCCGTGAACTGATCCGTATGGCAGATGCGACGCAAGATATTTCTGTCTATAAGGTTTATAATACTTCTGAAGAAGCTAGGGATGACCTCGCCGGCGAAAAAATTTACGGCTATATGGAGATTCCGAAGGGTTACGAATCGGAAGTGCGCAAGGGGAGCAATGTAACGCTTGGTGTGTATGGGCATGGAGCGTTCCTAATGCTTTACAGAAATGTGGCGACGGCATTCTCTACGGTAGCGCTCACTCAGGGGGCTACGGTTAAAGTCAAGCGCTTGGTGGCAAGGGGAAACTCTTTGGCAGAAGCGCAAGCGATACGCGACCCGATACCTGTCCGCTTTTACAACATGTTCAACGGAATCAATGGCTATGGTGCTTATGTGGTGCCTGCTGTATTGATGCTCGTGCTTCAGCAGAGTTTGCTCATAGGTATTTCCATTTTGGGTGGCCCGCGCAAGAACCGCCACTTTAAATCGCTCCGCGGAAGAGATCAGCATGAAGACGCTCCCTTCTTCCTTCGCTATTTTGGGCGTTCTGCGGCATACTTAGTTCATTATTTTAGCTTCATCACCATTTATCATTTTGGCATCTATAACATTTTCGGTTTTCCGCAGCGCGGCGATTTGTTTACGTTGTTTGCTTTCGGGCTTGCCTTTTTTGGAGCTGTTGTCAACATGGGTATGTGGACAGCTCAATTTTTTGAGCGCCGCGAAACGGGAATGCAAATTTTTCTCTGCCTCTCGATACCCTTCCTCTTTATGAGCGGATTCAGCTGGCCGCGCTCTTATATGCCTGAATGGATCCAAATTCTGGGAGCGTTTATTCCGACAACCTATGCTATTCCTGCCTGGCTTGCGCTAGAAAATATGGGGGCATCGCTGAAGGATGTGTGGCATTATATAATAGACCTCTATCTTCTCGGCGGTTTTTACTTGATTCTAGGCTTGACGATTGGTAAACGCCATGATTTTATACGCCATGTATGGGAGCAGAGAGGTTCTCAGCGGCTTGCGGAGCATCTCAAAAAATTCCACCCGTTCAGTTAATCCTGCATTCTCGGAACACGTACTATCTCGATTTGCATCAAGCCCAAGAAAGCCAACAACTTCTAGCGGTCACCTCTAAAAATTCATTTTTGTGACGAGAAGCCGGTTCCCTCCAGGGAACGTCAGGGTTCGAAGAGCCGGACTCTAGGCCGGCCCCGCAGGGGTGAGGATGGAACAACGTGACACCGCAACAACGAGAAGCCGGTTCCCTCCAGGG
>JALNVO010000101.1 GCA_023231365.1 Fibrobacteraceae bacterium
ACGGATGCTGCCCCCGTGCGGCAAATGACCACAGATTTGAAAGGTAAATGTGCTCTTTTTGATGATAACTACAGCCTTTCCGCCGGTCGTGCCCGGGAAGCGCGGAAGGCGGTTCTGAGTGCCGTTCAGGGAGATTCAGCCATCAGTCGGCGGATTGCCGTGGTGGGTTTCGGTCCGGACAGGCTAATCAATACCGAGAATCCCTTGGCGGCCGAGAACCGCCGCGTAGAAATCAGGCTCGTGTCCCGCGCACGTTGCTACTCGCAGTTAGCCACCCTACCGCAGAACGATGGTGCCGTCCTGCGCAATTTTTTCGCGGAGCTTATCGTGGGCTTTGTTCACCGATTCGTCGGTAAGGGTTTCGGTCATCGACTGATAAGTGAACGTGTAAACCATATTCTTCTTGCCTTCGGCGATGCCCTTGCCTTGGTAAACGCTCTTGAGCTCGACTTTCGCCAAATTTTTTGCATTGAAGGACTTGAGCTTTTCAAGTATCGCTTCATTCGTCATCCGCTCGGCGACTTCCATCGAAACGTCGCGAGTCATAAACACCTGACGGCTGAACGGTTTGAACACGACCTTCTTTTCCGTCGCCTTGAGTACATATTCGAGGTTCACTTCAAAGAGAGCCGTTTCATAGCTGATGTCAAAGCTTTCAAGGACTTGCGGATGTACCATACCGATGGTTCCGAGCACGGACTTTCCGCACACAATTACGCCTTGCTTGCCCGGATGAAGGAAGCGTTCCGCCTTTTCTCCTGTGCGAATTTCCACTGCAAGACCCAAGCGCTTGAAAAGCGAAACAGCAAGGCCCTTGATGTCGGCAAAGCCCACTTCGCGGGGTTTTTCATCCAACGCTTCGGACTTCCAATGCCCGGCGATGACGGCACAGAGGATCGGCACTTCGCTGAATCCCGAATCGCGTTCATCTTTGCGTTCCGCATTCTTGAACTCCGCCTTAGCGGACTCAAACAAGCGAACGGAACCCGGGCGATTCTTCTCATTCTCGGCAACGTCCTTGAGGAGGTTCGGAATAAGGGAGGTCGGGACGCAGCCCAAGTCTTCGGATAGCGGGTTCAAAAGTTTGGCAGGATTCGACCGCGGATCGTCCGACGAAACGCCGAACACCTTTTCCGTGTTTGCCTTGCTCGTAAAGCGGAGAGACAGGCATTCGTGGATCCCGAGAGCAGAAAGCGCATAGCGGATACGGCGTCCAAGGACTTCATCCGGCGGAAGATCATTCGGTTTGATCTTGAAGGCCGGGACATCGTAAGGAATATTGTCAAATCCGATAAGGCGCGCCACTTCTTCAATGAGATCCACTTCGCGTTCAAGATCCGGGCGGTATGGCGGAATTTCAAAATTCATACTTCCCAAATGCCGGAGGCCAATGCCCGTTAAGTACTTGACGATTTCTTCTTCGGAAGGAGAAATGCCCAAGACCTTCATCACCCGGGAAGCGCGGAGGTTCACCACGAAAGGCTTTACTTGGTGATCCGCTCCAGTATATTCCACAGCGCCCTTGAGAATATTGCCGCCGGCAACTTCCTTGATGAGCGCACAAGCATAGTCATCCATTTCGCGCTGCATTTTATAATCAATGCCGCGTTCAAACCGGTAGCTGGAATCGGTAGTCGTACAAAGGCGCTTCGCCTGTTTGCGCACAACAGTCGGATTGAACCAAGCGCTCTCGAGAAACACATTGGTTGTCGTTTCCGTAATTTCACTCTCAACACCGCCCATGACACCGGCAACGCAAGACGGACGGTCGCCATCGCAAATGACCAAATCCGATTCGAGGAGTTCATGGTCCTTGTGATCGAGCGTCGTAATATGTTCGCCCGCTCTCGCCTTGCGCACCCGGACTTCCGCTCCCGAAAGCTTGCTCATATCGAAACTGTGAAGAGGCTGGCCCACATCCATCAAAATAAAGTTCGTAACATCGACTACATTGTTCACGCTGTTCATGCCAATGGACTTGAGAAGGCGCGAAAGCCACATTGGAGAAGGTCCGACCTTCACGCCTTCAATAACGCGGCCCACATAGCGGGAGCAGCCGGAGCCCGCTTCCACAGAGAGCTTGATTGCCGAAGAAGCATCCTTGGAAGCCTCCACAAGCTTGTAATCCAGAGCCTTGAGCGGACGGCCAAACTTGGCGGCGAGTTCGCGGGCGACACCGCGATGCGAAAGGGCATCCGGGCGGTTCGGGGTCACATTCAATTCAAGAGTCGCATCATAAAGTCCGAGAGAGACGAAAGGAGTCCCAGCAGGAATCTTATCGTCTAAAACCATAATGCCCTCGTGATTGTCCGAGATGCCGATTTCATCCTCGGCGCAAATCATGCCGAAGCTTTCTACGCCGCGGATCTTGGACTTCTTCATCTTGAGGAACTTACCGTCAGGAAGCGGAAGTTCAGCGCCAATCGGAGCGAGCACAACCGTCTGGCCGACTTGAACGTTCGGAGCGCCGCAAACGACCTGTATCGTTTCCTTTCCATCATTCACGGTCGTAATATGCAAGTGATCGCTATCCGGATGAGCTTCGCAAGTGAGAACCTTTGCTACAACGAGCTTTTCATAAGGTTTTGCCAAATCTTCAGAACCTTCCACTTCAAGCCCGATAGAAGTCAAAGCCTTGGCAACTTCATCCAGAGATTCGGAGAGTTCTACATGACGGCGGAGCCAATTCAAAGAAACTTTCATTTTATCTTGTCCTTAAGCTTAATTTCGGAAACAAATCTAGAAAAAGAAAGCCCGGCATTTATTTACCCTTCAGAAGCCAATCCCATATAAAATGTGTATTTTTTTCATAGCATTTTCTAAGGAACAATATTATGGAAAATATAGACTGGTCTAAACTCCCATTCGGCTATGCCGATACTGATTACAATGTGCGCTGCTATTATCGCAACGGAGCTTGGGGAAAGATTGAAGTATCCTCTTCCAAATCCATTGACATTCATATGGCAGCCACTTGCCTGCACTACGGTCAGGAAGGCTTTGAAGGACTCAAGGCTTATACGGGTAAAGACGGCAAGGTCCGAATTTTCCGCTGCGACGAAAACGCCAAGCGCATGCAATCCACAGCCGACCGCGTTTTGATGGTCGCTCCTCCTATGGAACTCTTTAAGGAAATGGTTCACACCGTAGTGAAGCTCAACGCCCGCTTTGTTCCGCCTTATGGATACGGCGCAACGCTCTATATCCGCCCGCTTCTCATCGGCACAAGCCCGGAAGTCGGCGTGAAGCCCGCCGACGAATATCTCCTTCTCATGTTCGTCGTGCCCGTTGGTCCTTACTTCAAGGCCGGTTTCAAGCCCGTGGACATGATGATCTGCCGCGACTATGACCGCGCCGCTCCTCTCGGAACAGGCACAGTAAAAGTGGGCGGAAACTATGCAGCAAGCCTACAATCCCTTGCCCTTGCAAAAAAACTAGGCTACTCCTCTACCATCTACCTCGATGCAAAGGAAAAGAAGTACATCGATGAATGCGGTCCTGCCAACTTCTTTGGAATCAAAGGCAACCATTATATCACTCCAAAGTCCACAAGCATTCTCCCGTCTATCACCAACAAGAGCTTGCAGCAACTCGCCGAGCACTTGGGATATACGGTGGAACGCCGCGCTGTGCCCTTTGAAGAACTTTCCTCCTTTGAAGAAACGGCAGAATGCGGAACAGCGGCTGTGATCACCCCGATCAAAAAAATCGTGGACCCGATCGCCAACAAGACGTTCACTTACGGAAACGGAGTGGATGCAGGTCCGGTCTGCACCCGCCTCTACAACGAGTACACCGCCATTCAATTCGGCGAAAGCCCCGATCCGTTCGGATGGACTGAAGTAATCGACCTCTAAAGAATCCTTATTAAAAAGGAAAAGACTCTGCGCAATGCAGGGTCTTTTTTTATAACAAATTCATTCAAACATTTCCCAGACGTCCTTCACCACCGGCGAGGAACTTGTCTATATAGGCTTTGCCTTCTTTGCAGGCTTC
Source organism: Fibrobacteraceae bacterium (assembly GCA_023231365.1). GTDB lineage: Bacteria > Fibrobacterota > Fibrobacteria > Fibrobacterales > Fibrobacteraceae > Hallerella. Next base: position 3,997 of record JALNVO010000101.1, read on the forward strand.
GGGGAGCGACTTGCCTCTCGCAATATTTGCAAGTATTGCCGAAGAAAAAGTGCAGCCCGAGCCATGCTTGTCGACACCCAACAATCTTTTGGACGAGAACTTCAACGTCTGCCCGTCCGTCCACAAAGTATCCGTAGAAAATTCGCCCTCTTCATGTCCACCCTTCAGAAGAATGGAAGTTTTCGTACCAACGAGAATCTCATTGCGGCTGCTTGCAACGCCCAAACCCAAATAAGCATATTCAAAACTGTTCGGCGTTATCAAATCCATATCCGCAAAGACAGGAAAGAAGCGGTCCGCATCGTCATCTTCAAAGAAGCGGAAACCGGTACTTGCCGACATAATCGGATCCCAGAGAATAAATGCTCCCGGATTATTCGCACGCACCCAGCCGACAATCTTTTTCAAGATTTCAGCGTTCTGCACCAGCCCGATTTTTACGAATTGATATTTGCGGACTTCACAAATTTTTTGAAGCTGCTCTTCAATGGAACTCCACGGAAGAAATCCCGGCGACGCGAACGAATTTTCGTTCTGCACCGTAAGCGCTGTACAGACTGCCGTCCCATACACGCCAAAATCGCGGAAAGCCTTGATATCCGCAAGGATTCCTGCCCCAGCACTCCCATCAAAACCGGCAATGGTAAGCGCAAAAGTCATTTTTTGCATAACCTTCTCCACGCGGAAATAGAATCCGCATATTCCCAAACACCTGAACGGACTGCGACTCCATCAAAACCCGCTTTTTGTAGCGCATCTAAATTAAAATCATCGGAATCGCCTGCAAAAAAAATAGCAACCTTTTTATCTTCAAAAGCAGAGCGGACACCCGCCAAACCTTTGAATTTATTCGCAGGCACCAAAACCACTTGAGAATAACCGATCAAAGAAACATCCAGAGAAGAAGTTTCCATGCTCGCCTGGATATCGGAAGACGGAACGGCAGACTGATTTTTCTCAAACCAGGCAGAATCCCTGTGGAACCCCAAAAGTCCGAATTCGCTTGCCACGTTGGGGTTTCCGCAAATAAAGGATTTTTCGCGGATCTCAGGGGGCAAAGCCAGCAGCCAATGCTCCAGCTGAAGCTCCGTCAAATTCGGCTTGTCCACATACAAATAATCCGCGCCGCACTCAAAAATCCGTTCAATGAGATAGTGCTCATCAACAAAGTTTTCCGTACTTGTAAAAAGTGCGAATTTCATTTATATATACCGTTATACGTCCAGCTTTCCTTTTTCGACAAACTCACGAATATCCCGCGAAATGCGCATCGAACAGAACTTTGGCCCGCACATCGAGCAAAAATGGGATTCCTTAGCACCATTCCCCGGAAGAGTTTCATCGTGGAATTCCATTGCGCGCTCCGGATCCAAGGCGAGCGCAAATTGGTCATTCCAGCGGAAATCGAAGCGGGCACGGGAAAGCGCATCGTCTCTGAAATGAGCTGCAAAATGCCCCTTCGCCAAATCCGCAGCATGTGCTGCTAATTTATATGTCACCACGCCTTCGCGCACATCGTTTTTATCTGGAAGCCCTAAATGTTCCTTGGGCGTTACATAGCAGAGCATTGCCGTTCCATACCAGCCGATCATCGCCGCACCAATCGCAGACGTGATGTGATCATAGCCCGGAGCAATATCCGTCGTGAGAGGACCTAATGTATAAAAAGGAGCTGCATGGCACTTTTCAACCTGGCGTTCCATATTTTCCAAAATTTTGTGCATCGGAACATGCCCCGGGCCTTCGATAATTGCCTGAACCTCCTTCTTCCAAGCAATTTCAGTAAGTTCGCCTAAGGTGTCCAATTCCGCGAATTGAGCCGCATCGTTTGCATCGGCAATCGATCCCGGGCGAAGTCCGTCGCCGAGAGAAATGCCCACATCATACTCAGCGAGAATGTCGCAAATATCGGCGAAATGCGTATAAAGAAAATTTTCCCGGTTGTGCACCATGCACCAGCGAGCGATAATGGAACCGCCGCGGCTCACAATGCCTGTCGTGCGGCGGAGCGCAAGCGGAATCATCCGCAGTAAAAGCCCTGCATGAATCGTGAAATAATCCACGCCCTGTTCAGCCTGTTCAATGAGAGTATCGCGGAACACTTCCCACGTGAGGTTTTCCGCAATGCCGCCTACCTTTTCCAAAGCTTGGTAGATAGGCACAGTTCCTATAGGAACGGGGCTATTGCGCAAAATCCATTCGCGCGTTTCGTGGATATCCTTTCCGGTGGAGAGATCCATCACCGTATCCGCGCCCCAGCGGACGGACCAGACCATTTTTTCCACTTCTTCTTCAATGGAAGAGGAAATCGCAGAATTGCCGATGTTGGAATTGATCTTGGTCAAGAAATTTCGCCCAATGATCATCGGCTCGCATTCCGGGTGATTTATATTCCCGGGAATAATAGCGTGGCCATCGGCGACTTCCTTCCGCACGAATTCTGCAGTAATCGGAGAGCCTTTGCCCTTAAAAAGTTCGTCCATCCTTTGATTTTCGCGGATAGCGATATATTCCATTTCGCGGGTTATGACTCCGCGCTTCGCATAATACATTTGGGAAACGTTCTTTCCTTTTTTAGCGTGCACCACCTCGGTGCGGACTTTTTCCGTATCCTTGCGATCTTCAATCCAAGCTTCGCGAATGCGTTCGATACCCTTGTGGACATCCACAAATTTTTCTTCATCCCCATAAGGTCCGCTCGTGTCGTAAATAGGCAGTACATTGCAAATCGGGTCGTCCAGTTTCACTTCGCGCATCCCGACTTTAATATCGGGGAAAATTTTCCCGCTGACATAAATTTTGCGGGAACGCGGAAATTGCTTAAAAAAATTGTTCATCTGCTTTTCCTTTAGGGAACATTTAAAATGTTTCCTCACAGTTCCATTACGAACCAGGTTCCAGGGGTATATTCTCAGCACATCGCCGTTCGGCGAGGCACCCCCAAGCGAAGCCACAAAGGCTTCAAAAGACAATATAGAAATCTGAGCCCTGTTTTTTATAGATTACTTTATTTTCAATCCTTTTTTGCCGCTTTTGAAAAAGAATCTTTGCAGAACCCTTAAAAGTCGACTCTTCACGATCATTTGGGCAGGAAACTCGCTCCTATTTTTTATATTTAAGGCGAAACAAAAGGACATCTATGATCCGCAACAACAACTTTGGAAGACTTGTTCTTTTTATAGTGCTGGGCCTTCTCATTGGCGGCGTTCTTGGCGAATGCCTAGGCCTTCTTTTTGGAGAGCTCGGCGAACTGATGAACGCCGGCGGCTATAATAATGTCGTACACAACTTTTTCGTCGCTCCGTTCTGGGCAATCGGCACCGGAAACGACGGCGAAATTTCCCCCTTTATACTCGACCTTTATATGATTAAGATTGCCTTCGGATTGCAAATCAAGTTGAATGTGATGAGCATCGTCGGCCTCTTTGTCGGAATTTACATTATGAAATGGTCCGGAGAACGGTAATGAAAAACATCCAAGAATTACAGGCGATGCTCAAAAACGGTGAAACCTCCGCGCAAAATCTCGCCCAAGAATCTCTCGCAGGAATTGAAAAGAACAAAGACCTCAACGCCTACATTTCCATTCTTGCAGACCGCGCTATGGAAAAGGCAAAGGCGAGCGATACCCGCCGCAAAGAAGGAAAACTTCTCGGCGCTCTCGACGGAATTCCCATCGCTATTAAAGACAACCTCTGCTTGGAAGGAACTCGCACCACGGCGGCCTCCAAAATTCTTGAAAAATTCGTTTCGCCCTACACAGCGACGGCTGTAGAAAAGGTCGAAGCCCAAGGAGCCGTAATCGTCGGTAAAACGAATATGGACGAATTTGCAATGGGCTCTTCCAGCGAATCTTCCTTCTTCGGCCCTGTAAAAAACCCGGTGGACGAGGCCCGCGTTCCGGGCGGCTCATCTGGCGGTTCCGCAGTCGCAGTCGCTTGCGGATCTGTTCCCGCAGCTCTCGGTAGCGATACAGGCGGATCCATTCGCCAACCCGCAGCTTGCACTGGTATCGTCGGATTAAAGCCTACTTATGGCCGCGTATCCCGCTATGGTCTCATCGCCTACGCATCGAGCCTCGACCAGATCGGCCCTCTTTCCACCAACGTACAAGATGCAGCGATGCTTCTCTCCGCGATCTGCGGACAAGACATCCACGACAACACAACAAGTCCGCGCCCAAAAGAAGACTTCACCCGCAAGATCGGCGAAGGACTAAAGGGCAAAGTCGTCGGCGTTCCAAAAGAGTACTTTGCCGCAGGTCTCGATGCCGGTTGCAAAGCCGCCATTGACGCTCTTCTTAAAAAAATGGAAAGCGAAGGGGTTCTGCTTAGAGAAGTTTCTATGCCGAACATCCGCTATGCCGTCGCGAGCTATTATATCATTGCAACAGCAGAAGCGTCCAGCAACCTTTCCCGCTTTGACGGTGTACGCTACACATACCGCAGCAAGGAAGCAAAGAATTTGTTCGACTTGTATGCAATGTCCCGCAGCGAAGCCTTCGGAAAAGAAGTACAGCGTCGCATCATGCTCGGTAGCTACGTGCTGAGCTCCGGGTTCTATGACGCCTATTATGTACAAGCTCAAAAAGTGCGCCGCCTGATTACAGACGACTTCACCAAAGCATTTGAAAACTGTGATGTAATTGCTTCCCCAGTAATGCCAGGGCTCCCGCTCAAGCAAGGCATTCAAGAAAGCGATCCGATGGCAATGTATCTCTCCGATATTTACACAGTAAGCCTCAACCTTGCAGGTCTCCCAGGCATTTCCGTCCCATGCGGAAAATCCGAAGGTCTCCCTGTGAACATCCAATGGATTGGCAAGCCTTACGCAGAAGCGGACTTGCTCTCCATTGCTGCAGCCGCAGAAAATCTTTCTAAGTGAAAATTGAAAAGTCTCTCCCCGCAGTCCCCGGCATAGGGATTCTTTATGTGCGGGTGTAGCCCTAAGATACTAGCCACGCGTCACGTCGCGTAGGTCGGTCTGTCATCTTGCTTGATGTCCTTACCCGCCGCGCATGAACGGTTAGTTGTCTTCCTTCAGATGGCTCTGAATGTACGCGGCAATCCGCATGGCATTCTTGCCCGCCGTGAGGGCATAGTGCCCCGACACCAAAACGCCCTTTAAGAATCCCATGAATCCCGAAACGGAATATTTTGGAGGAATCTCCACAAACATATGTATGTAATCGGGGCAACAACCCGCCTAGACAATGTTTAGTAGCCAAGAAATTTTTCGTATGTCGGGGATGGAACGGGAAAAGGCTATACGGGACCACCGGACTCGCCGGTGGTTTTGAATACATACAAAAAAATTCCAGCAATTCGCAGGGAGCTTGAATTCAAGGGAATCTCTAAAACTGCTTTGGTTAAGTGAACCCTACGCAAAGACGGCGACTGGGTTCCGCGGAACACTCGATTACATCCCACTTGTATATTTTTCTGCTATCGTTATGCATAGCCATAACACATAACGATTATTTTTGAAGTGGAAAAG
>JALNVO010000347.1 GCA_023231365.1 Fibrobacteraceae bacterium
ATTACGATTTCCGTGGCTCTGTGTATCATGGACGTATTGCGAAGACTAAACTTTTTGAGACAATGACGCTAGGTGTAAATTATATGGGGGTCTTTTTCGATGAAGACATTATTTATGAACCGGAATTTTACAGGCAATGGCGATTTGGAACTGATAATCCCGTTTTTGAAAATCCTCAGATTGCCTCTATGGACATCAAGGGTAATGTGGTTCCGAAGTTATACATAATGGCGGATGTAGGGTTGAGCTGGTCGGATTCTGTTAAATTCAGTGATATAGATACGACCACCACAAAAGCATATGATAAGGATGCCTTTGAAACGAAAACGTCTTCTCCGGCTATCGGCATTTATGTTAAAGCTCAGGATAAACATCTTGATTTTCTGCCTACAACGATTGAAGCGGTATATTTTCAGAACGAATTTTTCTCTCCTTACGGTATGACAGATCCTTCTCGTTTTCGCAGTTGGCGTAAGGATGAAATGTATTTGAATGCCGGTTCTCTTCGTTACGGGTCGAACATGGCAGGCATTAACTTTAAGTTTGAGCCGGAGTTCAACCGTGGCCGTATCGGTGTGCAATATGGGCAACATCGACAATTAGAAAAAGGGCAGGACGTATTACTCTTTAATTATAGGCTTAATGGGCGGAATATGTGGGAAAGTATGAATTCTTGGACCAAATATAGTGCGCTTTTCTGGGCCGATTCTGGCAATGCTAATTATACCAGTGCTTACATTAACCGTGCGGGTGTTTTGACTCCCCAGAATAAGATGTATCGCCAGCGCGGAGGTCTTTACGGAGGAAAATGGGAATTATGGGAATCCTTTGTGGCTTACGAAAATGGAGATCAAATTAAAACTCAAACGGTTCCAATGCATACCAAGTGGTCTTCTTTCTTTTCCTTTGAAGGAGGATATGATATCGGGCATTGGTTTAATACGGATCGGAATATCATGATGCAGATGTACACATCCATTTCTGGGATTTCCAAAACATTTACTCCTGTGGCTTACAGTGAGTCCCAGAAGGATATGCTGTTGTGGAGCTTCTATGGACAATTTGAACCCGCTGTTGCTGTGACCCCGACCTTCCATATGGTGGGTTGCCTTGGTCTGGAAACTTGGCGTGCTGAAAATGCATATACGGTGAGTACATTGACTATTTCGGGTGTTAATACTCAATCAGACTATTATAATCTGATTGGAACTTCAAAGGAATACTACGAAAAAGCGCCAATTAACTATGTGCAGACTGCATTGGGGATAGGTTTTGACTGGGATTTTTCTCCTAGGGCTGGCTTACATTTCCGATATAAATGGGCGACGCATTCCGATGAAACGGTTTCGGAGAATGATTGGCATGCGCATTACATCCAGGCAGAAACCAAGGTCTGGTTCTAAAGAGGTATGGTCATGATGCAAAAATATATTCTCCCATTACTTGTAATCACTTCTATAGTTTCTGCAGCATCGGAAATCAAGAGTAATCAGGCTCTTCTTGATAGCAAGGTTGATTCAATAGAAGCAAAGCGCGGTTTGGAAATCGGTGGCAGCATCCGTGCCGTCTATCTTGGATCTGAGATGGAGTCGGATCAGGGTGTCAATGCTCTGAATAAGATGCCTAATACTGAACGTAATGAATTTGTCAACGTTGATTTGGATTTTCATTTTCGCCCGTGGGAAAATGTTCGCGCCAATGTTATGTTGCGCTTGGAAGCTGGAATGCAGAATTATTTCTCTGCGGCTTCTAAAAGCATTGGTGTGGGTTGGATGAATATTGAAGGCAATATCGGAGAAGATTTTTATTGGGTCGTCGGTGATTTTCGTCAGCAGTATAGCCCATTGACATTATTTTCTCCGAGTGTTGACATCCTGTACGAACCTTTGATTTTTTCACGCGAGCGCCAGATGGCCCAGAAACAAGCTCTCTTGAATGGCAATCAACGGAATTTGGAAGGGGCCAACCTACAATATCGTCATTATTTGGGGAATGATTTCGGGGAAATTCGTGCCGAGGCCATTATTTCTAGATTGCGTCGTGTGCAGGTTTTAGATTTTTCCGGTGCCAATGGAAACATCTTGCCTAATGACAGTATTTCTGGAGCTTCTCAGTCCGCAAATATGGACAAATGGTTATTGAGCGGCAACCTAGAATTATTGCCAATCAGTCGGAATCTGATGTTGGGTGTGACGGAAATGTTCATCTTTGATGATAAACGTTCTTTCTCTTATACTTACAGACATGAAGACAAAACATCGGCGGGCCTTGAATCTCCTTATGTTCTCGAATACATTAATCCCTACGATACGTTGCCTCAGCATACCTTTGTGACCAGTATCCGTGGCGGTGGCGATGTTGCTGGACTTTTGGGAGATAAGAATCTGATTTTGGATATGACCGGAGAATTTGCTTTGTCCAGTGATGATGTATATCATAATACAGCATTGACGGATACTACTTTTGTTGCCGAAACAGAAACTTTGGATGGTAAGGCTATTCTGGTTTCTCTGAACGCGGGTTATCAAAAGGAGAAGGCCTGGCGGGCTCAATTGTCTGCTAATTTTGTTATGAA
>JALNVO010000348.1 GCA_023231365.1 Fibrobacteraceae bacterium
CCTTCGCCGCTAGCGTCGTGCAGATCGCCGCGGTGAGCGTCGTCTTGCCGTGGTCCACGTGGCCGATCGTGCCGATGTTGCAGTGCGGCTTCGTTCTTTCAAACTTCTCTTTTGCCATAAGATTAATCTCCAAATTGTTAAGAGCCCAGATCGGGATTTGAACTCGAGACCTCTTCCTTACCAAGGAAGTGCTCTACCACTGAGCTACCTGGGCATTTCTCATCCGCTGCATTCGCAGCAGAAGAGAAGTGTTGGAAACGTGGGCCGTCGTGGTTTCGAACCACGGTAGACGTAAGTCAACGGATTTACAGTCCGTCCCCTTTAACCACTCGGGCAACGACCCATTTCAAGCCAAAGATAGGAATCGAACCTACGACCGGCTGATTACAAATCAGCTGCTCTACCAGCTGAGCTACTTTGGCAAGCTGTCTTTACCTGAATCTCGGAAGATACAGGTTCAGAGTGTCGCCAAATGTAGATGGATTCTTGTTTTTTGTCAAGGAAAAACAACGACTTATGAAAAAAAAGATTCTTCTTGATGTAAAAAAGAAGAAACAATTTTATTCAGAATGTTTATAAAATGTTTTCATTTTGTGATTTGCAATTGAAACGCTACATAAAGCCTTTTCCTGCTGCTCGAGAGCCAAGTTTCGGAATAGCCTGGATCACAAACAAACGCCTTTGGATCAAAACGATTTTTGTCTACAACAAACCCTCTAGAAAAGTGGCGGCAGCTTTTAGCCGTAAAAGCCACTATGTGGTACATTACAAAACGCTCTAGAAGACGGAACGTATCAATATAGTGGGTCGACTCATCGTACTGGACATCGCCGTATTCGAAAAGCATCTCTTGTCTCTTACTAGGGGCTCTCCGATCTGCATTTCCGAAACTCTCAACTATCAAAGTTTGCTTCGAACCTAAGAAAACCAACGGTTCCTGGAATTTTCTGAAGGATTCCTTTATCCAAAGAATACTCTGAAGAGGACATTCCTGACAAGTGCGATGCAATCGGGTGCTTAGGGGAACCCGGTTACCGACTCTGTAGAGGGAACTCCTTGAAAAGCCACCCCCTCAGAAGTCTGGACGTTTCCCATTTCTTTAGCGTTAGACGATGCGAGAATGGAGAGTAAGCGACACCCCTAGAAGGGTTGCATAAACAGGCCCCTAGCCCCCAGCGCAATCTAAATCAAGACATGCCGAACAGATTTTCTTGGTTGTCCTCTTCACTATCTTTCTTCTGTTGAGAGCGGACATATTTCAGGATCAGCACATCATTCTCCAACGGTGCTTACAAAATAGCCAGTGGACCAGAAACGCATACCCCAGTATATTTTTTGCAGCCTCTTGTGACGCTCGAATATCTTTGGATCTTCTACAGGGGCTTAATACACTCCGGCCTTTCAAGGCTCGGACCACGAAATTCTCACTCTGATCCGGGGGTATTTCAAGAACCAGATGGATGTTACCCTGAATTATCGTCAGGAGCTTCCATTCGCAAAGGCGGAAGATCTCATTGCGGACGCACAGCGGATGCTGTCATCCATGGCTCGGGTACCGCGATATTCAGGGCTCCGGATGATGTAACGCTTGCATTCGTAGACTGCGAAGTCTGATGCTCCCCGGAGAGGCTCCGCTTCTCGCCATAAAAAATAAACTTCTAGTGGTGAATTAAGTTGTTTGAACAGGATTCCTAGGTAGATTCCATTGATCACAATCTTTCTACAGCGAGGCGCTCATCTCCTGGGATTCTTTCTTTTTTGATTTTTCGGGCGGTCCTTTCCAGAAAATTAAGTAGATTGAAAACAGGCCGGACTGCGCCGACCGCCAAATATTCTCACGTTGAGAGAGGCCTGTATGAATGTTCATAAATATGAAATGGGAGTCATTGGAAATTGTTCGTTGATGGCCTATGTGGATACCCTCGGGAATGTCCGCTGGATGTGCCTTCCCCGCTTTGATTCCTATCCCGTATTTGCGAGTTTGCTTGCCGATGAGAAAGTCGGCGGCGTTTTTAAGGTCGCTCCGGAAGAAAGTGTGCCCTTGCGACAATATTACCGTGAAAATACGAACGTTCTGTGCACGGAGTTGAGCGTTCCCGGTGGTGAAATCCGCATTACGGATTTCGCGCCGCGTTTTGCGGAACACGGACGGCGTTTCAAGCCGAACATGCTTTTCCGAAAATTGGAAAAGATTTCCGGAACGCCGCGCATCCGTGTACGATGCCGTCCGGCGGTTACCGAAAACGGAGACTCCGTGCAAATCGTACAGGGCAGTAATCATTTGCGCTATCTGGGAATGTCCACGATGACTCGCCTGACGACGGATTTCCCGTTAAGTTCCATTGTGGAAGGGGACGAACTCGTGCTTTCCGGGACGCGGTGGCTGGTGTTTTCCTTCGGGCCCCCTCTGGAAGCACCTCTCCGGGAAACCGGCGAGCGGTTTCTCCATGAGACGCTATGCTATTGGCGAGAATGGGTCAAATCCACATCAATTCACGGCATTTTCCAAGAGCAGGTCATCCGCTCCGCGCTGATCCTGAAGCTGAACCAGTTCGAGGACAC
>JALNVO010000349.1 GCA_023231365.1 Fibrobacteraceae bacterium
CCATGGAACCGAATGAATGTCAAATTGTTTTTGATCCCAGAGCATCAGTTGATAGTCGGGTAGTCTCTGTTTCCAGTTATGGATGTATTGTGCAATATCGTTGGGGAATGGATCCCCGCTTAGCCAGCAGTAATGGATTATTTTGGGTATTGGCATCTGAATATTTATTTTGATTTCAAAAATTTGGAGTGGATTTTTTGTAAAAATTTTTCTGTAATAGTGTTCAGGGTGGTGATGGGACCTTCATACCGAAGATGTATATGAATAGCATATATGGCTGCAATGAATTCTCCAATGGGTTCCCCAAAGATATGGCATAATGCTTGTCTTGCTTGGACGTGTTTTTGCTGGGCTTTGGAATGCCATGATCCATTAAAGTGATGAATGCAATATGTGTTTTTTGTGGATTTTATTTCTAGCGTTCTTGTGTTTTTAGGGCTAAAGTAGGATGCGGGAAACAATTGTATGCATGAAGAGGCTGCATCAAAAGCTGCTATATTGTTGATTGCTTTTGTACCAAAGCATTCATGAACAATTTTGCTGAAGATATAGGGCAAAATGGTGGTGTCAAAGACGTTGGGGTGAATTTCAAATGGCCTGTTATTATAATGGTCTAGTCCTTTTTTCAGCAGTGGAAGGTGTGCTTCTGCCCCAAAAGCGGCGACTTCAACGGTGTTTGCCGCATCTATAATATCAAAAGGATGTTCCTTCCCGAGGAAATAGGGCAAGTCCAGTAGATCATCGAATGGTTTGAGGACTTCAACATCGCTGTCCAGATAGATCCCGCCGTAGTTGTAGAGAGCATAGAGCCGTATATAGTCTGCGGCGAAGGCCCATTTTTTTGCCTTTACGGCCTGTTCCACCCACCGAACCGAATGAATGTCAAAGCGGGTCTGATCCCAGAGGCGGAGTTCGTAATCCGGCATGTGCTTTTTCCAAGTGGCCATGCAGTGCTGCACCAGTTCGGGATAGGGCTCTCCGCTTAACCAGCAGTAGTGAATGATTTTGGGGATGGCCATTATTATTTCCTCTTCCCCTCCACAAGCCTCAGCGCGGCCTCAAAGTCGGTCATCTCCGCCATTTCTTCGGGTTCGAGCGAAATGTCAAACGTCGTTTCCAGAGCGACAATGAGATTCAGATGGTGGATGGAATCCCATTTGGCGCAGTTTTTTTGAGAAGCTGTTTCGTCGAGTGCCGGAGTCTCGAGGACTTGCCGGAATGTTTCAAGAAGCTGTTCGCGTGTGTTCATGGATTGTCCTTAAATCCCGTGAATGCGGATTCCGGAACGGGTGTAGCTTTCACTGCCGGTGTAGATGAGGTGACTGGCGGTTATTTTGTCACCGGCGGCGGCTTGTAATTTTTTGAGGCCGGAGAACATTTCCGGGTGAATTGTCTGTGATGATTTGATTTCGTAGATCTGCAGGCCTCCATGTCCGTCGTTTTCCAGAAGATCCACTTCCAGTCCGGTGCTGTCCCGGAAGAACCAGGCCTCTGGACGTTCCCCTTGGTTGATTTGGTGTTTGAGGCGTTCCACGATGGCTAGGTTTTCAAAGAGGCTTCCGCGGGCGAAGTGGACATCCAGATCGGTGGCGGTGCGGATGCGTAGCAGGCTACAGGCGAGGCCGGTGTCCCAGAAGTAGAGCTTTGGGGTTTTGACGAGGCGTTTGCTGAAGTTTTCGTGGTAAGGGCGGAGCAGGAAGACGATGTAGCTTGCTTCGAGGATGGAGATCCAGCGGGCGGCGGTTTTGTGGTCGATGCCGGCTTCGTTGCCGAGCTGGCTCAGGTTGAGCATTTGTCCGATGCGGCCGGCGCAGAGGAGGAGAAACGTCTGGAATTTGCCGAGGTCTCCGACCTGTGCAAGGGAGCGGACATCGCGTTCGATGTAGTTTTCGATATACGAGGGTAGCCATTCTCCGGCTTTGGCCCCGTCATAGAGCCGGGGGTAGCCGCCTTTCCAGAGAAATTCCCATACGGATGCCGGCGGGGGCTTGATGGTTTTGATTTCTTCGTGGGAAAAGGGGAGCAGGTTCATCTGGAGGGAGCGTCCGGCGAGGGACTGGCTTACGGACTGCATCAGGGAAAAGTTGCGGGAACCTGTCAGGAGGTAGCGAAGCGAATGGCTCGGTGCGGCATCCACCTGTTCCTGAAGGTAGGAGAGGAGCTCCGGGACATTCTGGATCTCATCGAGGATGGCTCCGCTGGGATAGCGGGCGAGAAATCCCCGGGAATCCTCCCTGGCAAAAGCGCGCGTGTCCAGAGGTTCCAGATTGACATAGGGGAGCTTGGGAAAGGCGGCTCTGGCGAGGGTCGTCTTTCCGGATTGCCGGGGTCCGGTGAGGGTGATGACCGGCGAGTGTTTCGCGGCTTCCACAAGTTTTTTCTGCAGCAGGCGTGGGATCATGTTTCAAATATATTCTGTTTTTGTAAAATTGGGAATTAGATTCCCAGATTTATATAAATTTTATTTTTCTTTTTAGAGCTCCCACCAGGGAACCGCCCAGATGTTCTGCTGTATGGGGAAAGCCTTCGGAGTGCTGCAGACGATAAGTCCGCAGCCG
>JALNVO010000350.1 GCA_023231365.1 Fibrobacteraceae bacterium
GCGGTGTCACGTTGTTCCATCCTCACCCCTGCGGGGCCGGACTAGAGTCCGGCTCTTCGAACCCTGACGTTCCCCGAAGGGAACCGGCTTCTCGTCATAAAAATTGAGTTTTAAGAGGTGTCCTAAAGGGCTCCTCTCAGTCCAAAGCTAAGTGGGTCCCAGAGGTCTGCCTCGGACTCATAAATGAGTGCATAATTGATCTCAAATGGATAGCGATGCTTGCCAAGTCGGACGCTGAAGCGGTATCCGAGGCCGAGCGTATAATTAGAATCGTCAAAGCCGAAGCGGAGAAGACCGTCCGGAATGGCTTCCCATTCCATTCCAAAGCGACCTGTCCACACGTGGAGATCCGGATCGAACGCGAGAAGGGTGTCGGCGATCTGGTAATCGATCGCTTCCATCCAGCTCGAAATGGGGCGTCCCAGAAGCTTGCTGTGATAACCCAAACCGATCTGCAATACTTTTGGGCGGACCCCTTCGCTTTCCGATACGGAATTGTCCGTGCTCGCATTGCGGGTCCATGTCGCCGAAAGATTCTTGCTAAAGCTCAAATTGCGGATGACTATGGAACTCGACCACTTCTCGTTCCATTCGCGAAGCCAGCCCAAATTAAGGGTTACCGGACTTTGATAGCCATCCACAAGATCAGCGCCCTCATAACTATCAGAGACATCCATGTTGTCATAGCTCAGCGCAAAAGACACGCCGATGGCATCCTTGCGCGTTAACCGATAGCCGAGACCGACATAAGTAATCGTAAAATACGGCCGTGCCGTTCCCACATCTTCATCATCGTCATTGATCACCGTAAAATCCAAATCCGTGCGATAGAGGACAGCAGCGCCGATTCCCATCCGGGAACCGATTCTCCCTTCAATTCCGAGAGAACCGCCTGCGCGGTCGAGATCGCGCTTTTCCGCAGCGAGCGAATATTCGACGCTATTTCTAAAGCCGAGAATTGCCGGGTTGAAATAAGCCCCGGGCAAAGCGGACGTATCCGCGGACCCCGTATTGCCGCGGCCAAGTTCGCGGGAACCCGCACCCATACGCTCCACAAAATTATCGAAGCCGCCGAGGTTTGCTTTCTTATCTGCAAAGGAGATTGTGGCCGCTGCTAAAAGCAAGAGGGCAAAAAGATAATGGTTCTTCATCTTATTTTCCCCCCAAGGTTATCGCCTTGCCCCAGCCCACGTGGCCGTGATTGTCCTTTACGCGGATGTAATATATGCCCATCGCCACAGCACGGCCGCCGTTATCGCGGCCATCCCAATAATCTTCGGAAGCTTTCGTGCTGCGGGTGACGCTCGCCTGGCGGTCCGCATCCTTCACAATAGTCCGCACTTTGCGCATATCATAGCTGAAAACTTCAATCGTAATTTTAGACGGCTTGCTTACTTTATACGAAACAAGCGATTGATCATCGGCGGAGATCACCGAGGGAACCATCCGGATGCTTCCCAAATCGTCCTTCACGGCAGTCTGGTTCACAATGGATGTCCAGGTCTTGCCCGTATCGGCAGAAACGGAAACACCCGAGCCATAAGTACATACGGCTAATGCCATGACGCTTGACGAAAGCGGGAAAGCGACCACAGACGTAATCACCACATTGCGTTCCACGACACCCGCATCAAAGCCGTAAAGCCATTGATTCTCATTATCCCAAGGAACGGCTCCCGCGCTGTCAAGCTTTAGGAGCCCGCTTTCGCTGCCCTCCACCGCCTGCACGGAAAGAAAAGCTGTCTTGCCCACGAAAGCCGCGTTGCTTATACTGTAATCAGCCTTGTCATAAATATTCTTCTGCACTTTGCCTGTCGTATCGCGGAATACGACTTCCGCAAATTTTCCTCCATTATAAGAACGCCAAAGCTTGTCTTCCGTAGAATTTCCGTAGCGCTTGCTCGTTTCCACAATTATCTGGGTAGGAGTTCCGCCGATCCACACGCCCGTCACGCGGGAAGTATCTAAACCGGTCACTCCAGAACGGGAAAGCTTCCAAGTGAGCGGATTCAAGATAAAAAGGCCGGAATCGGTAGCAACCCACATTTTTTCCGAAGATTCCGATGCGAGCCCGAACACAGCCGGATTCTTGGAACGCGTCGCCTCATAAGACGCAGAGAGCGTATCAAAAGAAAGGGTCTTCGCATTTACAGCATAAAAGGAGCGCACCGGAGAATTGATGCCTTTTGAAACGTTCTCTATCGTTACTCCATAAGTCCCGCGGGCAATCCACAGGTTCCTATCGGAAGAATCATAGACAAATGCGGACGATGCGTGAAGCATAGCCGTATCGCCCTCGAACGAAGACTCCGGATTCGGCAAAGCCCGTGCTGAAACGGCATTGGTGGCCCGCGCAGAAAGATACCCTTGCGGAACAAGGTAACCTCCAGCAGAATCGCGATCCACAAAAAGCGGAAGGACGAGCCCCAAGCTCTTTGCATTCACAAAAGGCGTGCGGCGATGTTCCGCCGTGACATCCGAAAAAACTCCATCCTGCACCGGAGATATGGAATCTGCAAGAATTTCCTGAGTGATGGATGTCGCAGAAACCACGC
>JALNVO010000351.1 GCA_023231365.1 Fibrobacteraceae bacterium
ATTTATCCGACAGCCTTGTGCTCGCCTACAACGGAAATGGCTGCAAATACATACAAAGCGCAGACTCGGTCCTAGAAATCACCAGAGACCAGATAGCGGATTGCTTCCCCATGACGGACTCCTTGATGAAAAGGCAGCCACAGGCAAAGGGCTGCAAGTATTATCTCACTGGTAGCGACGATGGAGCGCAACCCACCGGCCACCTTCTAAATAAGGTTTCCAGCGAAGGCATTGAACTCACTACAGTAAGCACCGGTGGAGTTTGTATGAGAAATCAGAATTTTTTCACCGTTGCTTTTCTGATAGAAGACTGTGAAAACTTGATTTCCGAAAAGACTCCGGTCACAGAAAACTCCTATACCAGCGGAACTTGGAAATGCGAAGACGGGACGTACAGCCCGGACCTGAATGTAAATGCCTACGGCGAATGGTTCAACAAAAAAATGCTCAGTGAATGAGGACTCCTGACAAAGACAAAGCCAGCGGGCAAACTTCTTTGCGCATTGATAAGGACAGCATTTACAACTTATCGAATTGCGGCGATATGCTACCCGGAAATGGTTGCGATGTCACGTTGTTCCATTCTCACCCCTAGCGCGGACGACCTAGATGTCTGCTCTCCGAAGCCTGATGTTTCCGGTGGAGACCTTCTTTTTAAGAATGCATTAACAAAAGTCACCCGCTAAAAAATGCAGCCATCACTTTGTTCATCATTTCATGGTCCGCCACTGCCGTCATTTCGCGGATGCTGTGCATACTGAGCATCGGTTCGCCAATGTCCACCGTCGGAATTCCAAGCGCTGCGGAAACAGTAGGCCCCACGGTACTTCCACATGGGATATCATTCCGGCATACAAACGTCTGCACCGGTACATTTACTTTGTTACAAATAAGTTTCAATTTGGCGTTTGCCAACGATTCCGAAGCATAGCTTTTTTGCGCATTTGTCTTGAGCACGATTCCGCGCCCGAGAAGCGGAGCATGATTCGGTTCCGATTTTTCCAAATAAGAGGGATGCTCCGCATGGGCCATATCCACTGATAACAGAAGAGAATCCGCAAGCACGCCATTCAGCAAAAAAGAATCCCCGCCCAACAAAGCGAAAATCCGTTCCAGAGAAGCTTTCAAAAAATTTCCCGCAGCGCCATCGCGCGTTTTAGAGCCGACCTCTTCGCTATCGAAAAAACATGCCCCGCAAATATCGCAAGCGCTTTCATCTGCCGTAACGAGGCCGTTCACAAGCGCATCGCAAGACGAAAGATTGTCCAACCGCCCGGAATAAATCCACTCTTGGTTTGCGCCGCCAAGAGCCGCTTTTTGCGTATCGAAAAGTTGCAGATCAAAATCGAGAAGAGTCTCATCAGGAGCAAGCTCCTTTTTAAGTACCTCGGTAAAATCGGGAGAGCTTGCTTCCGCAAAGCAGGCATCTAGATGTTCTTGCGGATTCAATTTCAGCCCATCGGCATTCACGCTGCGATTCAAATGCACGGCGAGCTCCGGAATGCGGCAAAGCGATCCGCCCCGCACAAGCTTTATCGCTACACGGCCCTTTTTTTCTACCGCCAAAATTCCCGCATAGCCTAAATCTCGATCGAGCCAAGTATTGAAAAGCGGGGAACCGTATATTTCTGGATGGAGCGTTGTAATCCCGGCACATTTCTTGCAGGGATTCGGAGTCAATTTCAAGGCAGGGAAATCCGTATGGGCAAGCGCAAGCTTAAAGCGGGATTCCGCATTAAAAGTTACGGGTATGCGAAACGCAAACACGGCAGAGCCTCTACATATAAAATAATTTTTCCCGCATTCAAGATTCCAGGTATCCGTTTCCCCCAACTTTTCAAAGCCGACAGAAACAAACCGATTTTTCAAAGCATTTGCCGTATGAAACGGAGTTACAGATTCATTCAAAAATTCAAAAAAGTTCATCGAAGCCTCAGTTGTAAATCAAAAATAGTCTTATATTATCGGCATGAATCATTTTTTTACCCCAGAACGTCCCTTCTTATCTTGGGAACTCCAAGGAATAGATGGGAAACCCGCTCGTCTTTTTGAAAATCTTCCAAGTACTCACGCTTACAGCAAAGAACATATCCAAGACCTTTTTACGGGCGGGCTTGTGGTTGCCAATTCCCAATCCAGCGGACGCGGCAGACACGACCGCATTTGGCAATCCCCCATTGGAAAAAATCTCTACTTCAATATTACCTTTCCGCTCCAAGGACTTGTTCCGCATCAGTACGCACAAATGATGCAAGTCTCGGCAATTACAATAGCAGAATTTGTCCGCGAATTGGGAGTAGATGCAAGCGTCAAATGGCCAAACGACATTCTCTGTCATAAGCAAAAATTCTGCGGCATGATCTCGGATTTACTCCGCATGGAGCAAGGCAATTTTCTCACAATAGGGACCGGGATCAATGTGAACACAGAGGCCGAAGACTTAGCCAATTTAGGCCGCCCCGCTACTAGCCTAAAAATCGTTCTGCAAAAGCAGCTCAACCGCGAAGCTTTATTAAGAGAAATCGTCAAAAGGCTTGGCCGATCACTTCAA
>JALNVO010000352.1 GCA_023231365.1 Fibrobacteraceae bacterium
CCTGACCGCAGTCATCGACTGGTATGGCAGACGGATACTTTCATGGAGGCTGTCAACGACATTGAGCACTGATTTTTGCGAAGAGTGTACCCGCGAAGCAATCGAAAAGTACGGCTGGCCGGACGTGTTCAACACGGATCAGGGATGTCAATACACTTCAAAGCAGTTCACCAGGATGTTCAACTGGGAAGGATGTCCCGCCAGGCTAAGCATGGACGGCAAGGGACGCGCCTACGACAACATCTTCGTGGAACGGTTCTGGAGGGCCCTCAAATACGAGGACGGCTATCTGAAGGGTTATACGGGACCGTCGCGGAGTGCAGAAAGGGACTGGGTGCGCTCCCTTGACGGGAACACTCCGTCGGATATATATTTCGGAAAGGTCAGGCTTGAAGGAGCCGCCTAGGAAAAAAGATCAACTAAGAAACGAGTTTTTCCTGTTGAAAAAAGTGAACCACTTCAGTATCATTTGCCAAGCCCAAGTGTGGGTTTTGTTTTTGTAGAGATGTACATTTTGTCAGGTTACGCGCCTGACGAGTGGTCTGTCACTCTACTGGGGGAGGGCTTCCCCCTTTCTTATCCTTTCAACCCTTCTTCGAGTTCCTTGATAGAGGGAAATGTACTCTTGAAATTCTTTGGGTAAATCTTGGAGAGTTCGAATTCCGAAATCGCAATCGATTTATGTGAATTTTCCAAAGAGTATTGCGCAAGGATGTCGTCTTTGTTCTTGCAAATCAAAATGCCGAGTGTCGGTTTGTCTACTTTTGATTTCAAAAGATGGTTGACTGCAACCACATAGGTTCCCAATTGGCCGATATGGGCAGGCTCGAACTTTTCTGTTTTCACTTCAATTACCACGTAGCAATGTAATTTCGTGTTGTAAAAGAGCATGTCCAGGAATTGCTCGGTCTCCCCGACAACTAGACGGTATTCACGGCCCATATATGCAAAGCCCCGCCCCAATTCGAGCATAAAGCGTTCGATGTTCTTAAGCAGGGCGTCTTTCAGTTCACGTTCTTCGAAATCCTGCCGGATTTCAATAAAGGCGAAATCATAGGGGTCCTTGGTCAATTCGCGGGCAAGGTTTCCTTGAATCTTCGGCAAAGTGCTTGCGAAGTTTGTTACTGCATGGCCCTCGCGTTCGTATAGGTCGGAATTAAGGAAAGTCAGCAGCATTGCCCGCGACCAATTGTTCTGAATTGTCTTTTTTACGAAGAAAAAGGCCTTTTTAGAGCTGTTTTTGCATTCATCAATAATGAAGCGATGGTGCCCCCAGGGAATTTTTCTCAAATCGTCCACAAGTTGTGGACGATTTTGCCCTTCCACGAAATCCTTGTACAATTCGTAAAAATAAACGGCGTATTTCAAGGTCGTCGGCGAAAAGCCCTTTGCATTTGGAATCTCCTTGCGCAGGTCGTCGCTTAGTTTTTTGTAGAATCCACTGCCGTAGACATTTTGAAACTGCTTTTGTTGGATATCGCGTCCCAATTTATAGTAGAACCCGATCAGTTCGCCGTTTACGGCAATTGCCGCCTTGATTTGTGATTGGGCATAGCGATTCTTGAGTTCGCTAAGCCATTGGGTGTAATCCTGGGTAAGTACGGTTTTCTTTTTGTTCATAGTTGCACCATTGGGGCAAACGGGATATGGCTTGCCTAGTGAAAGTTTTGTGCAAGCCCAATTCGGGTTTGCAAGTAATTGTCGTGATTTTGGTGCCAGTTTGCGTGCCTGGCGGGTGGTCTGTCACTCTACTGGGGGAGGGCTTCTCCACTATAGTCAAGGGCGTCGGGCTTGACACTGATCCAGCTTATTTGAACGCGAGCGCAGATGGTGCAAGTGCCGGGCCGGGAACTCATTCGTAGCGGAGCGTGCCGCGTGAACTTACCTCATGTCGTCCGGATTATCGTACTTCAACGAGAAATATACAAAAAGTTAAAATGGAAAAGACAAATGATCATCAGCGTGGGCTACCGCGTGAATTCCTTGCGCAGCGTGCAGTTCCGTATGTGGGCAACCAAGGCTCTCAAGGAATACATCGCCGAGGTCGTCAAGGAAAAGGCCGACTCGGAATCCATGAGAAAAATCGGGAATTCCGATTTTTCTACAAAGCCAACGAATATCTATAATTTAGATGTCATTATCACTCGTTTTCGCCAGTGGGCGACAGGAGTCCTTCGCGAGAACCTGCTGCATAAAAATAGCATGAATGTTCAGCTTTTTTAGGTTGAGTCGCGTTTGGAGGCTAAAATTGCCGACCATACTATTCAAATCGCAAATCTCAAAGAAAAAGTAGATTTCTTTGTGCGGACGTCGATTCCTCCTGTAGAAGGTTTGTTTTATGAAGGTCAAGTTTTCGAAGCATGGACTTTTGCTTCGGATTTGGTACGTTTTGCCAAAAGATCGATAGTACTTGTTAATAATTTTGTAGACGACCAATCTCTCAAACTCCTTGAAAAACGATCGGAAGACGCTTCCGTTGAAATTTTTATACACGTCCTCCAAAGAATGCTTTAGATGAAGATTTACGCTGCTTTCAGCAACA
>JALNVO010000353.1 GCA_023231365.1 Fibrobacteraceae bacterium
AGATACAAATACTACTGAAGAAAGCATCACTACGGAACAGATTGCTTTTGTATTCAAGGAAGATAGCAGCCTCACTTACTGGAGTTACAGTTGGAAGGTGGGGTATGGATCCAATATTCTGCAATATGCGCCTTCGGAGTCCCTGTTTGTAGAGGCGACATGGAGTGATGCGGGCTTAGTGTTGGGGGCATTCCCTGCGGCGGATTCTATTCTCGGCTCGATGAACACTTCGCTTCCTGAATATGGCCTTGGCACGGCGCATGTCATTATGGTGCCTGTAAAGAACAATCCGGGAAAGAAAAAATGGACCTCTGGTTTTGTGTTCTCCTTCCAAGGAGATAGTATCTCCCTGCTGGGGGATGTGAAGGTTTTCAGCGGTGTTTCAACAACTCTTGCAGGAAGCTCGTGGGCATACCTGAGCGATAATGGGGATAATATTTCGGATGTAGTCCAGATGACCTTGAACGCGGACAGTTCCGCCACCTTAACGGTGGATGATGCCGTTTACTCCGATGGTACGTGGAGCGTGAGCGCCACGGGAAGAATGACCATCGCCTGGAATGGGGGCGCTTCCTCCATGCAAGGTTATTATGCCATACATGATGGTTTTCTGTGGATCATGGACTTGGATGATCCGGGGATTTTCCATAAACAGACGGAATGAGGCGGCGTAGGCCCCGGCCGGGCGATGCCTGTAAACAAATTTGTGTTATAGAAATTGCTTTGCCGTATTACTAGTGTCCAAAACAAGAATCTGATCGTTTGAAAACTTACGAAATAATCCCAGTATTTACAAGCGTTCCAAAGGAATTGATCGATGTATTTGAGAGACTCTTTAGAGGGGGTCTGCATTTTATACTGTTTACGGTGTTCTGTGCGGCGGCATATCTGCTGATTGTTGCTGTTTTCCCTGAAAATTTTCGGGATTCATTTTTTTGAAATGGCTTTTTTTACCAAAAAAAGCAAATTACCCTTTTTAATTACTCTTGCAAAAGCAGTTTGCAACCAATAGTTTGCAAAACTTAGAGAAATGTACTATTTTTGTATTGCAAACAGTTGTTTGCATTAAGAAGCGATATGAAAACGCATTTTTTAAAAACCCGGATTCAAGAAAGCCGGAGAAAAAACGGAGCGGTTTGCCGCATCGCCATGGAGACAGTCGCCTTCGGTGAAGAACGCGTTTTAATGATCCAAAAAATTCAAAGGAGAAAAAATGGTCTACGGACTAAATTCCAAGGAGCATAGAATGAAGCACAGGCTTGCAATATTCGGCTTGCTTGTCAGCGGAGCAGCCGGAGCGGCATTCGCTGCGCTGCCGTCAATCACGGTTTCGGATTTTGAACTTTCCGGCAAATACCAGTGCGACGCCACGGGCGGCGGCAATATGTGGACTTTTGCCAATTCGCTGTCTTCGGTCACGAATGTGACTCCGGATGCGGACGGCAATCCCGTGGGGCTGCTGGTGAGCGATCCTGAGGGCAGCGTTTCCGGGGAGGGTTATGCACGGGTCGTGGTGCATGAGACTTGTCAGGATTATGGTTGTACCGCGACGGCCGGTTTTGGCATCGGTTTTGGAAAGGACCTTTCCAGAACTTATGCGGATCCGGAAAATGCTGCCAACTATGGAGGGCGGAAGGTTTATGATTTGACGGGACTCGACAGCATTGACTTCTGGGTGAAGGGAACAGCTCCAGGGGTGGATTCGAATACGAACGGTTATTGGCGGATTCAGTTGCAATCGCCGCTGTTCAATCGGCATACCAACAATTATGGTTACAATATTCCCAAAAGCCGCTTAAAGGCGAACACCTGGGTACACATCGTGATCCCTGTGGATAGTTTGACGTTATGGAACGGAAATGATAGCCCATCCAAGGATTTGGTGCTGCAGTATGTGACGGGTCTGGAGTTCGTAGGCGTGGGCTCAGATCACGGAGACCTCCTTGATGGTGAACTGAAGGTGGATAATCTGAAATTCGTGGGCCTGAGCGTGATGAAGGTTCAGAACGGGCTTATTCCCACATTCATTTCCGGCGATGTGAATTCCAATACGACCTGGGGCCCGGGTCTATATTATGTTATGGGCAACGTCAACATTTATGACACGCTCACCATTGAACCCGGGACGCATGTTGTATTCCGAGGAAATTACCGCATCTTACAGAAAACAGGAGCGTTGGTGGCGAGGGGAACGGCCGCCGATTCCATCATTTTTACGGCGGCAGATACTTCTGTAGGCTGGCGCGGATTGCAGTTTAATGGCGGGAAAGGCGATTTCCGCTATGTCTCTCTTTCTTATGGGAGGGATGGGGGGTGCCTTTCCTTGGGAAAAGCGTCCGTCAGCGTGGCAAATTCGCATTTTTCTCATTGCGTGGCGCGGATCGGTGGAGGAGCCATCTATAATTATGGTCAGTTATTCATATCGGGAAGCGTCTTTGACAGGAACACTAGCCAGGGGCTGGGGAGCGCCATCTATAATGAGAGTGGCGGTACCGTTTCTATCTCTTCGAGCCTTTTCGCTTATAATA
>JALNVO010000354.1 GCA_023231365.1 Fibrobacteraceae bacterium
CACCAAAAACAAGCGCGCCCTTTTGAATGACAGACAAAGCAAGAGCACTAAAAATACCGCCACTGGAGCTAAGTTTCAAGACCTTTTCATCCTTGATTCGGGCAGCATAAGCCAAGGGAACCTCTTCATGGGACTTATTGACTTGATGCAACACAGGACACGCTCTTTCACAGGCAAGGCAACCCACACAGCAATTCGCGTTCACATAAGGAGCTAGAAAACCTTCTCTATTTTCCACCATGGAAATTGCGTCATGAGGACATACATTGGCACAGGCCGAACAACCACAGCAATCCAATGAAGGCAATGTCGGCACCATATCTCTAGTTCCTCTTCAGACGGCTTAAAAAGAAACTCAAAAACAAATTCCGTTCATCGGCATTCATGCTAAAACGCCAGAACAAAGGAAGATAAACCAAAGAAAAAACAAGAATAGCCAATAGCAAATCCGTAACAGAAATTAAAGGAACCCGACTCAATACAAAATAAGCTATGATGGAAACCAAAATGGGGATCACGCTCATCTTCCCTATTTCGCGCCAAAACGCCCCTATATCCAAGCCCTGTTTTCTCTGGTAATAAATATTCATGATGACAATCTGTCCCAGCATCAATCCGAAAGCGATGCCCAAGGCACAACCGATTCCTCCGAACAGTCGAGCAAGCGGAATCTGCAACCCAAGACTGCATAAAGCAATAATGACATAAAGGACGCTTCGGAACTGCATCTGGTTCCGCGCCTGAAGAATGGTAATTCCCAGATTCTGAATCAAAGGAACCGTAAGTGGCACAAAGAACAACAGGGCTATGAGATAAGCATTCTCATATTCTTTTCCAGCCCAGAAAATGATAAACGACTTTCCGAAAAGAATAAATCCCGAAAGAATAAAAGCCATAATACAAAACTGAATCCGTCCTGTCCGAATGAACAGATCCGAAATTTCCTTATCGGAACGGTGCGATGTCACCATAGCAGTGACTCTCGGCAAAAAGACACCGACAATCCCCGTGGAAAAATTCATGTACATCTGCTGAAGCTGTATGGCCACGGCAAAGACAGCCACGGCAATCGTTCCCGAAACGGCTCCCAGCACAAACTGGCCCGTACTCCAGTACACCCTGTCCATAATGGCATTCAGAAATATGAAAAAGGAATAAGCCGCCACTTCCCGGAAAAAATCCCAGCGGAAGCTTCGAAACAAAATTCTGATTTTCAGATACTTCTTGCAATAAATACCATTAAGCAAAAGGGTGGCCATATTGAAAGCAGTCATCACCACCACCATGGCCAAGGCGCGATACCCCCAATGCAAAAGAAGTATCATCACGGCTGTATTAAGAAGAATGCGTACAATAGAAACAACCTTCTGAAATACAAAATTTTCATAGGCCGTAATAATGGAACCAAAGGCACTAAAAGGAAAAGAAACCGCTAGATTAAAGCTCATTAAAAGAAGCATCGCTTTTGCACGAGAAAGCTCCGTTGCGGTCATTGTACTACCAAACAGCGAGTCCACATTCGCCCACAGAACCAGCCCGGCGGCAAAGGCCACAACGGCGATAATGGAATATAGTCCAATAAACATTCCAAACATTTCATACTGTTCCCGGACTTTATTCTCGGCACGGAACTTGGCCGTATAACGGACGATCGCATTCCCGAAGCCCAAATCCAGAAGGGTCAGATACGCAATGACAGAGGCCACCAGAGAATACAGACCGAATTCGGAACGCCCCAGCATCCGCAGCATATAAGGCGTATAGAGAAGACCTACCAAGGTATTCAGGGCAAGAACCACATAGGAAAGAAAGGCTCCGGCTTTGATCTGGTTCATTTACAACCCACAAGAAATCAAATAATTCATGGAGGTCGTCCTGTACTCTTCTAATTTTCGATCCACTTCTTCCCAGTCAATGGGGGCAGAAACAATAGCGTCAAAATTCTGCTTTTCAGAATTATAAATTCGATCCAGAAGACCTAATATTTCAAGAAGGGTATAAATCCTGTCATTCATTAAATGCACGCGCCCCTTCAACGGAAAGACAACAAATGTCTTATGCATTACTATGGCAAAAATTGTTCCATGATATGAGTTCGTAAAAATGCATTCTGCATCCCTGCAAGCCTTCATCCAATCGGGAATCGTCAATTTTTCACAATTACGAAAAGGCCCTTTCCATTCCAGCGTCTGAGACATTACACAACGAACTGCCCAACTATTCTGCAGGCAATAACCAGAGACCAATTCTGCCGGGAATTCCGTTTTCCACCCTATCATATAGCAAAGGGCGAAAGATTTCTCAGTTTGTTTGGTATCGGCTTCCGCAATAAGCTTGTCGTAGGGACTCTGTGAGCACAGTAGTGTGGGATCACAAACCAATGTCGCAGTAACCCCTCTAGCATGGCAAAAGTCAAGTGCGCTCTTTTCCCGAACACTGATATGATCAAAATTTTTCAAGTATCCAGAGACAAATGTTTGATCCGCACTATTGACGTTCATTCCGAAACTGGCCGCATAGGAAAC
>JALNVO010000355.1 GCA_023231365.1 Fibrobacteraceae bacterium
CGCGTTTGGCCCAGAAAAGGCTGCCGCCGCACTGGAGGGAAGCAAGGCTTTTTCGAAGGCCATCATGAGAAAGTATGGCATCCCGACAGCTGCATATGAGACTTTTACTGATTTGAACAAAGCCCTAGAATTCTTGAAAGTTCATCCGGCTCCCATTGTCGTCAAGGCTTCCGGGCTTGCTGCAGGCAAAGGTGCCGTTGTTTGCCTCACGGATGCGGAAGCCGTTTCTGCAGTAGAAGAGATGCTCGGGGCGAAGGCCGTGTTCGGCGAATCGGGAAAGACGATAGTCATCGAAGAATTTATGGAAGGCGAAGAAGCTTCGCTTTTTGCCGTATGCGATGGGAAAAATTATGTGATGCTTTCTTCTGCACAAGATCACAAGCGCGTTTTTGATTTTGACAAGGGACCAAATACTGGAGGAATGGGTGCTTATTCACCGGCGCCGATTGTTACTAGAGAACTTTTGAAAGAGGTGGAAAAGGCGATTGTCGAACCGACGATCGAAGGAATGCTCAAAGAAGGAATTCCTTATACAGGCGTCCTCTATGTAGGAATTATGGTCACAAAGAATGGCCCGAAAGTTGTCGAATATAATTGCCGTTTGGGAGACCCGGAATGCCAAGTCGTGCTTCCGGTTTACGATGGTGATGTGCTCGCTTTGTTCGATGCCGCAGAAAAAGGGGAACTCGCTTCATTTAGTGCACCGAAGTCGCCGAAGGGCTCCGCGGCTATTGTCGTGATGGCGAGTGCGGGGTATCCCGGCCACTATGAGAAGGGCAAGGTCATTACGGGTGTTGAAAATGCAGAATCCATTGGTGCTGCCGTTATTCACGCTGGTACCAAATCGGAGAATGGCAAGCTTTTTTCGGCGGGAGGCCGCGTACTTGGCGTCGTTGGCACGGGTGACGATTTGAAAAACGCTTTGGACAAGGCTTATGCCGGTTGTGAAAGAATTCATTTTGAAGGGGCTTTCTATAGAAAGGACATTGGTCAAAAAGGACTCGCAAGATGCAAGAAGTAAATAATAATCCTCTCGTTGGTATTGTCACGGGCAGCGCCTCGGACAAGGTTATTGTTGATAAAGTAACAGGCGTGCTGGATTCGTTCGGCGTCGCTTGGGAATGGAATATCCTTTCTGCGCATAGGACTCCGAATAAGACGGCTAAGTATGCACATGACGCAGAAAACCGTGGAATCAGGGTGCTTGTCGGTATTGCCGGGCTTGCAGCGGCTCTTCCTGGCACACTTGCTGCAAATTCCCTTCTCCCTGTGATTGGCGTTCCTGGCGATGGTGGACCTCTCTCCGGGGTTGATGCGCTTCATTCCATAGTCCAGATGCCTCCGGGAATTCCTGTGGCAACTGTCGGAATTGGCAATGGAAAAAATGCGGGGTATCTCGCTCTTCATATTCTAGCCTTGTCTTATCCGCAGATTCGCGTCAAACTAGAAGAATACCGTAAGTCACTTGGCGACATCTGAGCTTTTTAATGAAGTGGTTTGCTTTTCTTTTGTTTGCCTTTGCTTTCGCGCCTGCATTTGCTGCTGACGTGAATAAAGCTCCGTGGATGGAAGGAGAGCGCCTTTCTTATTCTTTGAGTTGGGGGTTCTTTTCGGCCGGTTCTGCTGATATGAACGCCATTCCTAAGGAAAACCGCAAAATTGAATTTGAGTCTGTTGCGCGGAATAACGGTGCTTTTAAGACTATTTATCCCGTTGCAGATACGATTCATACTCTCGCTGATTCAAAGACTCTTTTGCCGGATTATTTCAGAAAAATTCTCAATGAAGGCTCCTATTTTAATTCTTCTCTTATCCGCTTTGATCGGCATGGACAGAAGGCTATTTTATCCGATTCGGTCTTTTTCGATTCTCGCCGGAAAAATGTAAAATCCCATGTGGATACGACGATCGCCATCAAGGGATACGAGCATTGCATTGTTTCTGCCTTTTATTTGGTCCGGAGTATGGACTTTTCTGCAAAAAAGGACTCTTATTTTGCGGCTGTCAGTGGTAAGAAACGTTATACATTGAAGGTAATTGTTCATGGTAAGGAAACGGTGGAAACGGGACTAGGTTCGTTCCGTTGCATTAAAGTGGAGCCCGTTCTTGGCGGTGATGGTATTTTCAAAACATCGGGAAGGCTTTTTATTTGGATTACGGATGATTCTCGGCGTCTGCCAGTTTTGATGAAAACGGAAATAACAATAGGTTCTATCCGGGCTGAACTCACCCGGTTCAAGCAAGGTGCTTCAGAATAACGCTTTTTTTCAACTTCTTCTCAAAATCTTTTTACACAAATACATTTGTTTACATTCTATAGAATAAGCTATATTGAAAACGGAACTTTTCTATCTCCATAGAGGCTCTTGAGAAATGTTTAAGAAAATAATTGTCCTGTTCTTCGCGTTGACGGTAGCCGGCTTTGCTCAAGATGATGACGCTACTGTGAGCAACACTTCTGACACTACAAGTGAAGTATCTGATTCTCGTTCTAGTGATAGGGCGCAGCGCAAACAATTTGAAA
>JALNVO010000102.1 GCA_023231365.1 Fibrobacteraceae bacterium
ATACTTCTTGGGCGAACGCATATTCTTATGCACTTTATACCTTCTACAAATTGATTTTAAAGGACTCTGCAACAGCCGCAAAATATGGAATCGACGAAACGAAGCGCTTGGGCTATATCGAAGACGTCGTAGCGAATATGATCTACAATGTGAGCGATATGAGTTACGCAGGATCAGCTTCCATAACGCTCCCATCGGGAAGCATTGGTTGGAAAAACACCACTGTTAGATACGATCCGACTTGGTATACAATGATGACAGACCAGACTTGGATTTACAACCGCTACCAGGCAGGCAATATTTTTGAAGTACTCGCCTATGCGGACGTTGCAAGCTCTATTGAAGAACAAGGACTGACGCTTCCTATTATGGGATCTCCGGACTGGAAAGCAGCCGAAATGCATCAATTGGGAATAGACCAATTAAACTATATGCTTGGCGTAAACCCCTGGGACGTTTCCTTTATCCTCGGCGTCGGCGATAAGAACGATGCGCATCCGCACCACCGTGCCGCAAACCCGGAGGGCAAAAATACTCCGGGAGCTAACTACAAATACAATCCTCCTACAGGAGCTCTCTTCGGTGGCGTCGCTCCAGGTGGAACCAATTCCTGGGTCCCTAGCAACAAGAGCTGGGAAGACTACCATCTATCGGAAACATGCATTGATGCCGCTGCAGTTCTCGTCAGCGGATGCATGATTGCAGCCAAGGAAACGGATCATTCCCAAGCCCCGAATGTTGAAGTTGAAATTCGCCATGTCAGTATGGATTCGGCTGTTGTCTATGTCAAGCAGAACCTCCGCGGAATGGCAACCGTTGTCTATGGAACTTCTGAAAAGACTATGTCCACACTAGCGGTCCCGGACAGTAATGTAGCTGGGGTCACTCATGAAATAGTCCTCCGCGGGCTCCAAAACGGAACGACGTACTACTTCTTTGTAGTCGCCACCAATGCTCTTAACGAAAACAACGTAACAACAAAATATATGGTGGACAGCACATATACGCCATACACTTTTACAACCCTTAATTCAGTTGAATCTGCCGATATCCAGAATATCACAGTATGCAATTTGACATCCGACTCCGCTGAAATTATGTGGTATACGCCTAATGGCGAATACGAGTCCAAAGTTTATTGGGATACGGTACCCCATACAAATGCTTCTGAATTTGCTTGGAATACAGGATCAAAAAATGCAGACGTTTCCGGGATCCCGACAAAATTCCATTATGTGAAAATCGGAGGACTCAAAGAACAGACCCTTTATTACTACGCCGTAGAAAGCAATGGCGTATATACCAATACAGACTCTACTGGGAATTTGCTGAAATTCAAAACACCTGTCGGTTGGTATGACTTCTCTGTACGGGCTTATCAATATGTATTTGGTAATCTAGACTTTCTAGACATGAACATCATCAATAACGAATCACGGGCTTTCGACAGTTTGACACTCCGCCTATACTTTACTGCACGCCCGGAAGAAGTAGAAAAATGCAAGCTGCTCATCGACTTGGACATTTGTCAAGCTTATGACGAAGCTGGCTTCAACAAACCGTGCGCAAACAAAAACGGAGAGGATACCCAAAACGAAATCCGCTACTTGATGCGCACAGCACTTCCCATTCGTCTAGACGACACATACGATGCAACAACAGGCAAGTATTCATTCTACTTTCCCGTACCCCTCGGCTCTACAGTAATTAAATCTTCTTCCCGAGCCCGATTAGACTTCGGCTTCTCACAAGGCCTTTCCAATGATGGCTACATCTCTTGTGAAACTTTACGCCAACCATCAACCAAACATATGGATAAGACAACGAACGACTGGTCTTGGGCTCCACATACTTGGCAAGTAGATGGTGCGGATTACGATGGTATGCCGAGTGAAGACAAGGACTATGGCGACATCGATTACGATATTCCTATTAATTCTTACATCGTGGTGTACAGGAAAGATGAATTCATTTGGGGATTTAGTCCTTCTTATCAGGAGATGACTACTAAAAAAGCCCATTATGATATTAAAGTGACTTATGATGATCCATTCAATGTTTCTAATGGATCTTATGTACAAATTGACCAAACTAGCAGCACCGTTTATGTAACAGGCCACGCATACATCACAGAAGGCGGTTTTGTCACTAAAATTTGGGCAAACGGTCAGCGAGTTACATCACCGACAGCCGCAGTCTATAACATCGCTACAGGTATGTGGGATCTCAATATTCCTGTCAAAATGGGAATCGGTTCGAACAAAATAGACGTTACCGTATTTGCGGGTCCGGATCCAAATTGCGATGCCTGCACAGAAAATGGAGGCTGCGCATTCGACAACCGTACTTACTATGTGCAATTCACAAAGGGAAACGCAACAGCATCGGCTCTTACAATTAAAGACGCGGCAACAGGTAATGCCATAACAAGCCCTGCAGAACCGGGAGCGACAAACTTCACTATCAATTTGATGGACAAGGACAAAGCGACATCTTCTACACCAATTTACGTATTGGTAATCAATGGTAAGAAAAAAGATACTCTACAAGTAAAAATGGTTGCAGACCCTGCAAATCCAGGATACTTCACAAGTGAATCGGCAATTGCTGCAGTGGCGACATCTAAAGATAAACGGGGCAATAACCAGATATCCTTCTTCTCTGGCGATACAATCAGAGTGATCTACACGGATCCAGACGATGAGGAAGATGTTTCCTCCCAGTCCTTCTTTGCAGAATCCAAATACCCGACTCCGCAGAAAGTACTCGCAATCGACTCTGACTGCGATAATGTAGCAGATCAATTGCAGATAACGTTCAGCAATGCTCTTGACGAAAACTATGCTTTTGATAGCCTTCGCTTCTACATTGATGGAATGAAAGACTCTGTGACTGTGCCCATAACACAGACTGTTCTAAACCTTACCGAAGTTTCAATTCCTATTGCAAACATGGGTATTCCAAAAACAGCTGCACCAACAGGCAAAGCAACCATTTTCCTGAGTAGCGAAGGTACGACAAATGCAGAACCAATTGCCATTACGGATGGAATTGCACCTACACTTTTGAGCGTCACCATTTTGGAAAATCCAGAACCTCGTGCGGATACAGATGTTGTAATTGTTGCATTCACTGAACCGGTCCTGCTCGCTTCTCAAAATAGTTGGCCGCTCTCTATAAGTTCCATTGATCAGAGCGCAATTAAAATAAAGAAGGTCTCTTCTGAAAACAACGGAAAAAGCTGGAAATACATTATTACGGGCAACGCAGACGGAGCTGTTATTCCTATCGGTGCAACAGCACAAATTAAATCCGGCTCGGGAATTCAAGACCCCGCCTTCAATATGCTCGACCCAGCTTCGCCCTGTTCTCAAGGAGTAATCATTGTCGAAACTCCAGCACCGGTTCCTGTAGAACTTGCAGAAATCCGCGACAACGAAGGTGATGGTATCCCTGACGAAATTTTCTTGAAATTCGCAAAAAAACTCCGGGATAAAGATATGCTGGATAGTTTCTTAGTCTCCTGGGGATCCCCCGCCATCATCAGGAGTTTCCCTCCTTCGACATGGAAACATACCATAGAATTATCTGACCCGTATGAAAAATGGTTAGATTCGGCGACTAAAGTTTCTGCACAGGATACATTCTCCATCATCACAATCACAATACCTCCAAGTCTTGCTTTTGATCAGGGAACAACGAACGGTGCAGAAGACGGTTACGGCTCTGTAACTCCGCGCCTTGGTCCCGAAGGTGGATTCTTTGATAAATCCTATTCCTTGGTAGACAAGTGCCCGCCGATCATTATAAGCGCCCGCAAGGCAACACTCTCCAGTTTGGATTCCTTGGGAATCCTTACATCCGAACCACTGGACAGCATTCCTGCAGGGACCTACTACTTGCAGCGCAAGCGTGGAAGCAGTGATATTGCAAACTTTATTCCATCCTACGTGTCTTCTAGCAACAAAAAATGGATTTTCCTCTATAGCGAAGACGCAGAAGGAGCCGTCCGCACTGGCGATTCCGTGCGCCTGGTGCCAAGTTCCGAGCTCTCCAAGCTCAAAGACAAGGCTTCCAACTACCCGGGAAGCAAAAATCCATGGATTCTTGTGCAAGGTTCTGTAGCGGAAAAGACGAAATTCCAGGTAACACTCCTCGAAAACATAACAGCCCCGAAAAAAGGCGAGGAGTATTATGATGGAGAAGTGATCAATTCAGACTCCAAGGATTTCCGCCTTACAGTATTTAGCGGAGGTATAGAAACAATCATTGCAGAAGGCAATAGCAAACTTATCGACGTTGCAAACGGGAAATCTAGTGACACAGCGTCTTACAAGCATGCAGGCCCGACCTTCAACATTGATATCAGTATGCCTTCCGCTCTGACCATCGCCAATGGCAACAGAGAATGGGGATTTGACATCAGTTTCTCTGTCGACTTATTCGACAACCAAGGACATTTCGTAAACAGAGCCTCCTACTCATTTAATCTCTCCGATCTAGGATACGATAGGCTAGATGCCAACGGAGTCCTTTCCCTCAAGCTGGAATGGATGGCGAAGGATAACGAGGCTCCTGTCGCAGAAAGCGGGAAAAAAGTGGGAACAGGTCCCTATCTTTCCAAGTTCTCATTTAAGGCAAGAGCCCTCTGTCTCGAAGACCCAGAAGACAAATCCGCGACTTATAAGAAAGGCACATCGATTAAAACGTCAGCCGAAAAGACAAAGACTTTCGGATTCCGCCGTTTAGCCATTAAATAACAAAAAGTACTGTATGAATAAAAAAGCGATTACCCTATTTCTCTTAGCCGAAGCCCTCTTTGGGGGCTCCGCGTTTGCCGCTTCGGTAGACTACATTCCGAATATCGATAACACTTGCGACACCTGTACCCGCCGCCATCTCGACAGCTTGAACGTGTATGCAAGGCCGGTTATCCGCGTGAACCAGATTGGATTTCGCCCAATGGATTCGCACAAATCCGCATACGTGGCAGATCCCAAGGTTACTACGTTCAAAGTCATCGATGCGTCTAGCGGAACTTCCGTTACTGAAGGCTCACTCACTCCCCTAGGCAGTTGGAAAAAACCGGGAATGTGGGTGAACGGTGCTTTCAATTCTATTTCTACAGTCTATGAATTCGGCGATACAGCTTCATCCTCTACAGAAAATCTTTACTCCGCAGATTTTTCTAGCCTCACAACTCCCGGGAAATATTTCGTAGTCGTCGGGACCGATACTTCATCAACCTTCCTTATTAACGATTATCTGTTTAACGCGGTATTTGAAACAACTCTCAAATTCTTTGGAATACAACGCTGCGGAGACACGCATTCACAACTCCACGGCGCATGTCACCTAAACGACGGTTCCGCGATAGGCCACGATCTCACCGGAGGTTGGCACGACTGCGGCGACCACTTCAAAGCGAGCGAGACCGAGGGCTATGCGGCACTCGTTCTTTCACTCGCCTATGATGTCTACTCGGAGAAAGCGGAAGACCGTTACGGACAATCTTACAACGACACGACTATCACGGACGGTATTCCCGACGTTCTCTGGGAAGCAAAAACCGGCATAGACCTTATCTATAAATTCTATAAAGCATCCAAGGAAGACGGACTGATCGATCAAGGCGACATGTATCACTCCGTGGGAGTGGGCAGCGCCGATCACCAGTTCTGGGACGTTCCCGAAAAACAGGACGTGCAGAGCACGGCAAAGGGCGGAGCTCCTCGCCCCGTCGCCAAAGGCATAGGGACAAACGTCGCCGGAATGTACACCGCCGCCATGGCCTTTTTTGCCGTCGGGTGGGAAATGTACCAGACGGATCATTATTCCGATTCGCTTATTGCAGCTGCGAAAGAGATGTATGCAAAAATCGTCGCCCCTACATTCCTTGCTGGAACCGGATGTAGTACACAAGGAAAGCAAACCGATGGCTTACTTGGATTTTACCCCGGCGCAGGGCCTTGCAATGACGATGCGGCGGCCGCAGCGCTCGCCCTCTGGTATGCAACTAAAGATACAAGCTACGCTTACGACCTTTATAAGAATACGGCAATCAACAACAATGCGGAAAATTATAAATGGAACTTGCCGTATTTCCGCGCCGGTTATATGGGCCACACAAGCGGATTCTACCCCGGCGGATGGATGACCGACTATGAAAACGTACATGCCTACGTCCTTTTCGCATTCGACAAACTGATTCTTCCGACAGTCGCCAAAGCCCAGAGCTATGGAATTTCAAGCGCGGAACGGGACACTCTGCTTACGCGCATCATCGCGACTATGCACCGGTTGACCGATGACGGCACCCAAGGAGACTCTACGGTGAGCACAAATCCATACGGAAGCTTCCGCGTCACTCCTCCTTACAACCTCGTCTGGACGTCAAGCGACTGGGGATTCAATCGCTACAATATGGGTGCAGCGAATGCCGTGTTCATGCTCTATGACATGACGGGAGAAACGCAATACTTGAACGTTGCGCTCGACAACTTCTACTACAATATGGGAGCAAATCCCTGGGGACTTTCTTTCATTATGGGAGCCGGATCCCGGAACGAGAATCACCCGCATAACCGGGCGGCAAACCCGGACGGTTACAACGCCGGCGGACTGCCCTACAAATATAAATGCCCGAAAGGCGCTTTAATGGGCGGATCTGCACCGGAGAAAACTCTTAAAGACGACTGGAACGATTACACCGCCACCGAAACCTGCATCGACTTCTCTGCACAATTCATTATTCCGGGCTTAAGCCTCTCCAAACCCGTTCCTGAAGACGTCGACGGCCCCCTGTTCAGCAATATTCAGGGGACGCCCATTTCCGACACATCCGCGATCATCAGCTGGAACACGGATGAACGCGCCGTCGTCACAGTCTATTATTCCACAACCCCAGATGCAGCGAAGACAGACTCTATTACAGCAATCGCAGGCGTTGGCGGTTCCGTCACCCTCACAGGACTCACCTTAGGTGCAACTTATTACTTCTATTTAGTAGGTTACGATGTCAAAAAGAACATGACAACCGATGACAATCACGGCCAATGGTATTCTTTCACAATGACAAGTACCTCTGCAAACATCAGCGGCGTCACAATTTGCCAAGTTTCAAACAACAGTGCTCATATTTATTGGTGGACTGGCGACCAAGCTTTGAATTCGCTCGTCAAATATGGCACAAGTACAGCGGATCTTTCAACATCATTCATCGGCGATTCGGGAAAAGCAGTGCGCTTCCATGAAACTTACCTCACAGGCCTCGCCGCAAGCACTACCTACTACTTCGATGTCTCCTCCGGAACAGTTACGGACAATAACAACGGTTCTCATTACAGCTTCACAACAACAGCACAAGCAGCCTATGCAAACTTCTCTATCTCAATCAAACCGTCTTCCTATCAATCCGCCTGCTCCGATTGGAAATCCTGCAATACGCTTATCATTTCTGTAACAAACAACGATGCCATCGAATATAAAGATGTCGAACTTCGCCTCTATCTCAAGACCAATAACTTAAATCCCGTGAGCTATATCAGTTCCATCTGGGATGGCTCGGGAACTTCGGGATCCAGCGGGAACGTTACATTTGGGACTCCGACACTTGATGCGTCCGGACTCACCTACTACCTCCCGATAACATTGACGGGAACCTTTGCCGTTTCCGGGCAATACCTGTTCCAATTAAAATTTCAAAACGCAACTTTCGGAGATCTAGACGGTTCTTGGTCGCTACGCGCCCATACGTCTCCAGTCAAATTCGATGGAATTGACCTTACCAAAGGGCCCTACTATACAGGAAGCGAAACTGCATGGCTAGAAAAAAATGCAGATGGCCAGAGCGAACAAGCCTTCATCGAGGATCCCTACGTTGCTATTTACTACAATGGCAAACACATCTATGGATATGCGCCAGCCGATACCAATACAGAATCCAGCGACCTCACGATTGACCGGACTCTCACACTCGATTTCATCACCCCGTTCATTACGCCAGCAACGTCGCTCGAACAGACCACCGACACAGCTACCTATTCGGGAGAGAGCACGGTATCTCCTTCCGGTTACCTAGATGATTTTGAAGGCAACGGAGTTTCCTACTTTGCATCCAATACGGAATACGTGAGCAAGTATAGTGACTACATCTTCGCCGTCAAAAAGGACCTTTCTTACGGCAACAATATGATCGACTGGGTCACTTGGCACAACCATGGAGCAAACAAGAGCGGCAGCTACGATTGTGCATGCAAAGTCGTGCGCAGCAATGTGGAATGGGATTCCATCACAACTCCACTCGAAAAACGTTATCTCATGTTCAATGTGGATACCGTACAAGCTTACGTCGGCAAGAGGGCTCAAGTCACCGTATCACTTTACGACAGCACGGGAACGCTCCTCACAAACGAAGATATCACCCTTGCTCTTTCCGTATTGAACGGCACAGCCTCTTTCTGGACTTCAGCTACTTCAACAATTGCCACTACGACAATTACGCTTGAAAACGGCAAAGCCACATTCTTCGTCAGCGCCGATACGCCTCTAGAAACAACGTTGTACGCATCTCCTGCTACATCGAGTTCCAAGTACAGTTACTCCTCTGCAAAAGCCGTGCTCATCATTCAAGAACTACCGCCTTGGCCGATTATAAATACAGCAAGAATGATCGATACCAATTGCGACTACATACCGGATGCGATTCAAATTGTTCTTTCCAATTCTTACCAAGAAGGCCAGAGATTCAACTCAGTATCCTTTGAATACAAAGGCGATACGCTTACCTCTACAAAAGCTACCGTTGTAGACTCCATCGTCACCGTGTCCTTTACCATATCGGATACCGCAATCAACACAAATCCGTCCGGTTCCATTACGCTTTACAGCACAGTTGATGGAGAGACAAAATCCAGTTCGGATGTATACACAGATGGCATTTCGCCAACCCTTATATCCCTATCCGTTCTAGAACGTCTGGATACGGCATCTTACGACCGCGTGTATCTTCAATTTTCGGAGCCCATTTCCGCTCCAGGAACAGATTGGCCGCTTGCCCTCTATGATGCAAATGGAAACGCAATAGCAACAGTTCCTACAGTTAAGAGTTCCAAGATCTATAATGAAGCAAAGAATATCTGGGAATTCGATATCGCCTTCGGCTCTGACAATAATTCCGTGATTACAGAAGGAATGAAGGGGCAGCTCCTTTCTACATCAGCCATCACGGACAAAGCTGGGAACGGAGTGGCCACAGCTTGCGCAGCTCCAATCCTTA
>JALNVO010000356.1 GCA_023231365.1 Fibrobacteraceae bacterium
AGCGGTGTCGTTCGACTTGGTAATAGTGGTTGTGGGCGATGGGATTCGTGTTGTCAGGGTCCGCCACTAAAAACCTTTTCTCCGCGTCGAGTCCGTAGACTACGACGAAGTGTCCCATCGGTTCTCCCAGAATATCGTCAAAAACGGATTTGTTATCCGGTCCTGTATATTCGCGCTTGCTTTGGTAAAGATATGTCGTAGATAGTCCGGTTAGCACGGGAATCTCTTTTTTGAAGTAATCTTCAAAAATTCCGACTCGGAAATCTCGCAAGTCGACTTTTCCACCTTGTTCAATAAAACGGATGTAAGCGCCGGTGGCGAGTTTCAATTTCTTCTTTTTCTTTGTATGGTATACTGCTTCGAGCTTAATCTTGAGGGCGGGCATATCCAATTGGCTCCACGTCGGATCGAAAATCTGCAGATTGGCAGATTGGATTGTTGCGTCAAAGCCTCGTTTGAGAGCGTCTAGTCCGAGAAAAACGCCCAAAGTCCCTCCGTCTTCCAGCATTTCAATTTCTGAAATGAGTTGTGCAAGGGGCATATCATAACCCAAATGATGATAAATCGCATGTAGACTGGTTGGCCCACAGGTGACATCATCAGGTTGGGGAAGTATATCAATGTTCATTTTTGGTAGCCTTTAACCTGCATTAAAGGTATCAAAACTCTCAAATTATGGCAACTCTACTTATGAGAAGAATCCTTTCACTTTTTCCAGCAGACTTTCGTCCTTAGCGGTGTCCTTGTCCTTTCGGATGTCGGAAAGTTCCTTGTAGAGGTCTTTTTCTCGCTGGGAAAGATCCATCGGAATGGATGCTTTTGCTTCGACAAAGAGGTTCCCGCGGCTACCTTTGGCGTTGAGTGGGGGGAGACCCTGTTCCTTCAAGCGAAATACGCTGCCGGGTTGCGTACCTGCGGCGATTTTGATGGAAATTTCACCGCCATCGAGAGTCGGAAGGCGCTGTGTACCACCCAGAGCGAGTTTGTACACGGGAATTTCGACGGTGCAATGAAGATCTGTTCCTTCTCTCGTATAGAAGTCGTCCTTCTTTTCCGCAATAACTACGAGAAGGTCTCCCGAAGCTCCACCGCGCGGTCCAGAATGACCTTCTCCGCGGAGATTCAAGTACTGGCCTTCTGCGATGCCGACAGGGATCTTGATGGAAATGGTTTCTTCTTCCAAATTGCGGCCTTCGCCGTGGCAAGTCGTGCATGGTTTCGCGATGGTTTCGCCTGTGCCTCCGCAATCGGGGCATACGGTTTCGCTCACCATCTGGAAGAATGATTGTGTTACGTGGCGCACCCTGCCGCTTCCGTGGCACGTACTGCAAGTTTTAATTCCCATTCCGCCCTTACCAGCACATTCTGTGCAGGGTGCATAGCGTTTGATGCGTACTTTTTTAGTGACGCCGGTGAGGATTTCCTTGTATGAAAGAGCAATCTTAATTTGCAGGTCCTGACCGCGGGGAGGACCTTGACGGCGAGAAGTGCGTCCTGAGGAATGGAAACCGCCGCTGAATCCGCCTCCGCCGAAAATATCGCCGAACTGGCTGAAGATGTCTTCGAAATTGCTGAAGCCTCCGCTGAATCCGCCAGCTCCGCCGGCGCCTCCCATTCCTGGCATTTCATGCCCGAACTGGTCATATTGCGCACGTTTTTTGGGATCCGAAAGTACTTCATAAGCCTCTGCGGCTTCTTTGAATTTTTCTTCGGCTTCTTTGTTTCCGGGGTTCTTGTCTGGGTGGTATTTAATGGCGAGCTTCTTGTAAGCGTGTTTGATATCCTCCGCGCTTGCATCTTTAGCAACGCCAAGAACTTCGTAGTAATCTCTTTTCTCTGCCATAGTGGACTCTTTTGCCTTTAAGATTTACCGGAATCGTTTGTTTGTAATAAACCTATTCATAATACACAAAAGGATTTCCCTTCTTGCGAAGGGAAAATCCTAATTTCTATAGCTAACGCTTGTTGCAAGCGTTTACCATTACTTCTTCTTATCGTCGTCCACAACCGTGTAATCGGCATCAATTGGACCGTCATTCTTACCGCTGTTCTTAGGAGCCTCACTTTCATGAGGCGTTTCAGAAGCGCTGGCGTTTGGTTGCTGCTGGCCTTGAGCTGCACCTGCCATTGATCCCAGCATATTCTGAAGCTTGTCCATAGCGGACTTGATTTCGTCCTTCGTGCCGGTTTCCTTTTTTGCCTTGATTTCTTGGATCGCGGTTTCGATCTGGCTTTTAGTGTCAGCGGGAAGTTTGTCACCAACGGTCTTGAGCTGGCTTTCTGCTTGGTATATGATTTGTTCGGCCTGGTTCTTGATGTCGACGAGTTCGCGGGCATCCTTGTCCTTCTGCGAGTTCGCTTCGGCGTCTTTCACCATGCGGTTGATTTCATCATCGGAAAGTCCGCTGGAAGAAGTAATCTTGATGGATTGCTCCTTGCCTGTTTCCTTATCCTTGGCGCTTACGTGTACAATTCCGTTGGCGTCGATGTCGAAAGTCACTTCAATTTGAGGCAC
>JALNVO010000357.1 GCA_023231365.1 Fibrobacteraceae bacterium
AAAATACTGAATACGGCTCCTGCTGTGGCGTCCAAAGCTTTGAAGTAGGCAAAGGATATAAAATTGATGTTCGCAGCATTGAGCATAATTTCAATTGAAATTAGCATGCCCACCATGTGACGCTGGCGGAGTACGCCACAAGTACCGATTGCAAATAAAATAAAGGAAAGGATCAAGCAATGTTCGAGAGTCATTCTTCCCCCTTGAATTTTCGGGCAATGGTGATTGCGCAAATGAGAGCAACAAGCAAGATGAAACTGATGAGTTCAAAAGGAATGATGAATCCGGAGGGATCCGCGGAGAGAAGCCGGAGGGCAAGCGATGGTAGCGATGCGTAATCGGGGCTTGCCGTAGGCGTTGCTACTTGGATGTCCTTTGCCTTTAAGAGGAAGCGGACTAGTGTAAAGAGAAGCCCAGCGGAGAGTGCAATTGCAATGAAGTTCCGCGGCACTTTTATGTTGAGGGAGGATTCACCTAGATGGCTCGTGAGAAGGATGGTGAATATGACGAAGATGACTACACCTCCCGCATATACCATAATTTGCGCCATCGCTATGAATTCCGCATGGAGCATCAGATAGAGAATTGCCGTTCCTACGAATGAAACAATTAAGAATACAGCACTTTGTAAAAGGTTCTTTGCTGTAATCGTAATGAGGGCTGCTATAATCATCGCAGCGGCTACCGCATAGAACATAATGTCGCTAAAAAGCGCATCGGAGATGAGAGACATCATCCGCGTCCCTCCTTTCTGTTGAGAATCATTTCAAAACCTTCGCGCGAAGTGCGCGCCAGTTCAAAGTCTTGGTTCATGCGGATAGCGCCGAACGGGCAGGCTTCAACGCAGAGTCCGCACTGAGTGCAGGTATCGAGTCTATAGAGGTAACGCCCGAGAACTTTTTTACCGGCGATGTCTTTGGTAGCGAGGACGTTAATTGTTCCATTCGGGCAGGCGCGTTCGCATATCGCACAGGCCGTACATTTGTTTTCTCCGTGTTCGTCTTCGATCATTTCGAGGCGTCCGCGGAAGCGCGGATACATCTTGAGGGTCTTCTTGTTCTCCGGGTATTGTTCCGTCACAATCCGACTGGGTTCAAAGAAGTATCTAACGGTAACTGAAAGTCCTTTAATGAAACTCACGGACTGGAGAATGCGTTTAAAATAACGGCGGATATATTCTCTGTGAGAAATCTTTTCTTCAATTTTCATTTGATTATCCATCCGAAAGAAATGAAGAGTGCGCCGAGTACGAGAAGGAGCAAGTTGACGGGCAACAGAAATTTCCATTCAAGGCTCATTAGTTGGTCAACGCGCGGGCGGACATAAGTCCAGCGGAGCATCATATAGATCCAAATCATCACAAGGACTTTACCGAAAAACCAGATGACCCCAGGGACTAGATTTAAAATACTGTCAACGGAAGCGATGCCGATACAGGGGGGGAGAAATCCGCCGAGGAAGCATACCGTAGCGAGGGAAGATGTGGTGACCAAGTTAATGTATTCAGCGAGGTAGAACATAGCGAATGCAGTCCCGTTGTATTCTGTGTGGTAGCCGCCGGTGAGTTCCTGCTCGGCTTCTGCGATGTCAAAAGGGGCGCGGTTAAGTTCTGCCGTAGAAGAAATGAGAAACATAATGAATGCGATGAATCCAATGACAGGGGCTTTGATAATCCACCAATCGGCAATTGTGCCTGTTTGGCTGAGCGTAATTCCGCGTAGGCTCGCTGAGCCCGAGAGCATCACGATGAAGAGGAGGATGAGCGCAAACGAAATTTCGTAGCTGATCATCTGGGCGCCGCTTCGAAGCGAACCCAGCAAGGAATATTTGTTGTTAGAAGCCCAGCCGCCGAGAAGGATTCCGAGTATGCCAAATCCATTGACGGCGATAATCAGGGGAACAGCGACGGAAATGTCTGCGACTTGGAGCGTCGGGCCGAAAGGAATCATCGCAAGGCACATGAAGGGGGCTGTGAGGAGAACCATCGGAGCCATATAGAAGAGGATTTTGTCCGCTCCATCCGGGGCGTAGACTTCCTTGAATAGAAGTTTCAAAGTGTCGGCGACCGTCTGAATGCAGCCATGGAAACCTAGTCGCATTGGGCCTAGGCGGCATTGTACGTGTGCGCATACTTTTCGTTCCATATAGACCAGAATGATTGCCGAACCGAATGCGACTGCGCAAATTCCGCAAATGCAGAGAATTGCGTTGATCAAATAGGAAATTTCTGGAATGGGAATCAGATTCCGGATAAAGTCGCCAATGGGATTTGTAATGGACGGTGTCATCTCTTACCTATCAATCTCTGGGATTACGGGGTCGAGTGTCGCCATGACGGAAACAATGTCGGAGACTTTATGGCCTTTGACCATTGTATTCAAAGCGGCTAAGTTTGCAAAACTTGGACCACGTGTGTGGATGCGGTAGGGCTTGTCGCCCGAAACGGCGACGATGTAAGTTGCATAGAGCCCTTTTGCCGTTTCTGTTGCTGCATAGTAGCTACCCGGAGC
>JALNVO010000103.1 GCA_023231365.1 Fibrobacteraceae bacterium
AAGGGAACCGGCTTCTCGTTGTTGCGGTGTCACGTTGTTCCTTCCTCACCCCTGCGGGGCCGCACTAGAGTCCGGCTCTTCGAACCCTGACGTTCCCCCAAGGGAACCGGCTTCTCGTTGTTGCGGTGTCACGTTGTTCCTTCCTCACCCCTGCGGGGCCGCACTAGAGTCCGGCTCTTCGAACCCTGACGTTCCCCCAAGGGAACCGGCTTCTCGTCATAAAAATTGAGTTTTTAGAGATGCCCAATAGTATTTTTTAAGAACCGGCGTATTTCTATCTTTGGAGCTATGTTTTGGATCACGCTTGCTTTGGGTTCCGCCCTTTTTTTAGGGCTCTACGACATTTCAAAAAAGAAAGCCCTCACCGGGAACGCTGTTTTGCCCGTTCTTTTCCTTGTAAGTCTCGTATGCGCCATAGTTCTCTCGCCTGCATTCTTCTTGGGAAAAATTCCAAATCTTACCCCGTCTCAGCACTTGATGCTTGTGCTCAAGGCGGGCATCGTCAGCACCAGCTGGATTTTTACGTTCAATGCAGTCTCCAGGCTTCCTTTGAGCATTACGGCCCCTATACGCGCGAGCGCACCCGTTTTCACCATCTTTTTAGCCGTATCATTTATGAGCGAACGTCCGAGCGGCTGGGAATGGACAGGCATCTGCATCTCCATTGCAAGCTATTTAATCATGAGCATCGCATCCCGAAAAGAAACAGGCCATTTCTTCAGAAATCCATGGATCATCTCGATGTTCTTCGGCACCTTCCTAGGCTCCGTCAGCGGAGTTTATGACAAATTCCTTCTGCAAAGGATGGCTTTTCCACCACTTGCCGTACAATTCTATTTTAACGTCTATATGGTCTGCATTCAAGGAGCGGCAATAGCTGTTATTTACTTTATACATAAAAGAAAAACAGTTCCAACAAAATTTGAATTTCGCAAAATCATCTTGATCGTAGGCGTACTTTTGGTTATCGCGGACCGATTCTATTTCTTAGCACTGCACGACCCAAACGCGCTCGTATCTGTAGTAACAGTTATTAGACGCTCGAACGTACTCATCAGCTTTGCTGGCGGGCTGTTCTTCTTCAAGGAAAAAAAGACTCCTCTCAAATTTGTGGCAATGGCAGGAATTTTACTTGGACTTGCTTGCTTTGCTATTAGATTCTAATTTTTTATACAGCAAAGATCTGCTTTGTTTATCGGCGATGCGTAAATCCTGCCCAGACTTTTCGGCTCCTCACGCATTGATATTTCATCAATCCAGAACTTTACCAAAATCTGCCGTTGCTTATAAAAACGGGCCCGGTTTCAATTGTTTTTCAAATAGAACTTGGCATCGCTGCTCACCACCACATCCATTCCAAAGAGCTTGATAAGGCGGCAAAGCGCAGGATCTTCTTTTGATTCAAACACGACCACTTTGCGGATCCGGTCGCGGTGCTTGAGCAAAAATGAAAAACTATTCATATCCGTTTTGGGAAATCCATAACCAATCACAAAAATTTCATCGGCACGGGAAAGATAATAATCGGCCTTTGCCCAGAGCACGTTAAAAAGACTGCCGCGCAAAAAGGATTCCTTGGCATGGGCCATCGGGATAAAAATAGGATTCTCCGCTTGGTACAAGGGATAGCTGCGGTCACGGGGTTCCACATGGCATACATTTTTCAAATCGAGTTCCGCTCCCGCCCCCTTGATACTGTACCAATTGAGCGAGCCATGCAGCTTAATCAAATCTACCGTATAGGGAAACTTCTCTTTCTCGACAGAACGGTCCGCAGGTTCGATGTTCACTCCATAATCCACAGACGTATCCTTACAAAGTAAAGGATCATTGCGAACTTGGTCTTCAATGAGAGTATCATAATTGAACGAAAGAATCAAAGAATCGCGAGAAGTGTTATTGCGACTATTGCGCGCACTTTTTAAAAATGCCGAAAGAATTGTAGACGATTCCTCGGAAAGAGCCATAGTCCGGTGCATTGCCATCGCGATAAAGCGCAAAAGTTCAAAGCGGAGTGTCGCGTGTTGCAAACGTTCGCGCTCCCCGGAAA
This sequence comes from Fibrobacteraceae bacterium, assembly GCA_023231365.1. Lineage (GTDB taxonomy): Bacteria > Fibrobacterota > Fibrobacteria > Fibrobacterales > Fibrobacteraceae > Hallerella. The sequence continues at coordinate 2,051 of JALNVO010000103.1, forward strand.
ATATCTGCGCAGAAAGAATGGATGTTGCCACGGATTCGATCTCGAGATATTCCCTCTCTCCGCGGCAAAGTTCCCTCAGATAATAACAATAATCCCTTAAAGTCGGGCATTCGGAACCAATACCATCAGGAATCCGCCCATTTAAGTCTTTAAGCGTCGGCATCTCGGGGCAAAACGACTTGCTAAACCCGGAGCCGACGATAAAAACCCGGCGGTAATGATCGGAAGAGGTCAGGAGTCTTCCCTCTTCGCCATCTGTTCACGGCGCTGTTGTTCCGCAAATATACGAGCCATTTCAACCTTCGTCTCTTCGCGTTCTTTCTTCTTGGTCTCTTCCTTGCAATCCACACATTTAGTAGCCGTAGGGACAGCCTCCAAACGGGCCTTCGGAATCAACTGCTTGCAAATCTTGCAAATGCCGAACGTGCCATCTTCAATGCGCTGTAGGGCTTCTTCCAAATACACAAGGTATTTGCCGTCGCGGGCCGCTAAGTCAAAATTCGTTTCAAGAGAAGTATAGTCCGAAGCCGCATCTGCCATGTGGGTCGCATAGCCGGCGATTTCTCCGCCCTGGTCCTTCTGGCCCTGAAAAGTCTCATTATCACTTGTATCCGCTTGGGCAGTTACAAGCTGGCGACGCTTTTCAGTCAAAAGAGCCTTAAAATAATCCAGGTCCTTCTTGCTCATTTTTGCGGGTTTCTTTTCTGTCATAATCGTACCCTTTTCTTCGGTTAGGCCCCGCTCCTTCATTGAAGCTTGGCTCAACTACTGCCCGCATAAACTATCTTTTTTTTTACAAAAGAGAAAGAACTTATAAAAAAAATCCCAAAGAGGCGAAATCAATCCTGGAAATCTGCACCCCAGAGAAGTTCAATTGAATTTCCAGGCAAAATTTCAATCAAATCGCGATGGTGATTCAAGACATCGGGCTCTGCCGTCATCGGCTCTAAAGCGATGCTTTCGCGGTTGGGTGGTGTATAGATCTGGATGCCCTTCCAAGAATCCTCGCCGATATCTTCCCAAAGCGAAATAGAACGGCCCGTTTCGGGGTCATTCAGTAAAATTGGCTCGCGTTTCGACAAATCATCGAACATAAAGCAATCGTTGACGAACACATTGCCTATGGGCGAATCTTTTGCAAAGCGTTTCTCCACTTCCAGCTTTCCCGTCGGAATATCCGAGGAATCCAGTACGGAGCGCTTGCAAACAGGCAGCTTGAGCGACAAAAAATTCACTTTTTTACCAAGCTTGAAATAAGGATGATATCCCTGAGAATAAGGCATCGCTTCGCGGCCAATATTGGTAACCACAGAGCGCACCGAAAACTCACGTTCGCAAAGCGTAAAATAAGAACGCACCCGATACGTAAACGGAAAACCGGGATGTTCGCCATACCACTCGCATTCACAAGCAAGTGTCGCTTCCTTATCGCTTGATTCAAAAGAAAAGAAGCGCCAAGGAAGCTCGTTCAAAAAGCCGTGCACAGCGTGCTTTGCCCAGCTTACGTTATTCGTTAATTTATACTTGCTTCCTCTCCACATCCATTCCGCATTGGCAGTACGTCCAGGGAATGGAGAAAGACAAGCGCCAGCGTTCGTATCCGCCTGAATCCGGCGGAACTCTTCCGCATCCGTGTAACCATAAAGAAGATCTAGGGACTTCTTCTCCTTGGTCATCACTTTCCAAGCGTTGAGTGAAGCGCCCCATCCCAAAAGGATTTCGAGCTCGGAATCGTCCCCGCAAATAACCAAACGGTCTATAGAACCAAGCGGTCTGGACTTTAACGAAAATTTCATAATCTGATTCTCCGTAACAAAGAATAGAAAAAAGGAAAATACATAAAAACCCCGAAAGTCTTTGCCCGACTTCCGGAGTCTGAAATGAATCCAAAGCAAACAATTATTTGCTGTTAGTACCTGTAAAATTCGGGCTTGTACGGGCCATCCACAGAAACGCCGATGTAATCAGCCTGCGCCTTGGAAAGCTTGGAAAGATGTACACCGAGCTTTTCCAAATGGAGGCGGGCCACCTTTTCGTCCAAAATCATCGGCAAGCGGTAAACCTTGCCCTTTTCATAGACGTGACCGCTCACAGTCTTCTTGCCGTTAGCAGAGAGCCACAAATCCACCTGGGCAATCGTCTGGTTGGTAAAGCTCGCGCTCATCACAAACGACGGGTGGCCCGTAGCACAACCGAGATTGAGAAGGCGGCCTTCCGCGAGCACAAGCACGCTATGACCGTCCGGGAAAATCCATTCGTCGTATTGCGGCTTAATGTTATTCCGCTGAATACCCGGAATCTTAGCAAGGCCGGCCATATCAATTTCGTTGTCAAAGTGACCGATGTTGCCCACCACGGCCCGATTTTTCATCTTGCCCATCTGCGCCGCAGAAATAATGCCGATATTACCGGTAGTCGTCACAAAAAAGTCCGCTTGTGAAACCACTTCATCGAGCGTCTTCACTTCGTAGCCTTCCATAGCCGCCTGAAGTGCGCAAATCGGATCTATCTCCGTAATAATCACGCGGGCGCCCTGCCCTCGCAAAGACTGGGCGCAGCCCTTGCCCACGTCGCCATAACCGCAAACGACAGCGACCTTGCCCGCCATCATCACATCCGTTGCACGGTTGAGCCCATCGATCAGAGAATGGCGGCAGCCGTAAGTATTGTCGAACTTGGACTTCGTCACAGAATCGTTCACGTTGATAGCCGCAAACGGAAGCGTCCCATTGTGCGCCATTTCGTACAAACGATGCACCCCCGTCGTCGTCTCTTCCGAGACGCCCTTGATCTTAGCGCGAAGCTTCGAAAAATGCTTCGGATCTTTCGCAATCTCTTCGCGGACAACCGAGAGGAAAGCGCCCCATTCCTCGGAATCGTTCGCCGCATCGAACTCAGGAACCTTGCCCGCGTCTTCGAACTCGGCACCCTTCACCACCATCATAGTCGCATCGCCACCGTCATCCACGATCAAATCCGGGCCATCGCCATCAGCCCACACAAGTGCGCGAGCCGTATTTTTCCAATAATCCTTCAGATTCTCGCCCTTCCAGGCAAACACAGGCGTACCCTTCGGATCCTTCACCGAGCCCTTTTTTCCTACCACCACAGCAGCGGCGGCATTATCCTGCGTACTGAAAATATTGCAAGACACCCAGCGCACGTCTGCGCCTAGCTCCGTCAAAGTCTCGATAAGAACCGCCGTCTGCACCGTCATGTGAAGCGAACCCATCACGCGGGCGCCCCTTAACGGAAACGAGCCTTCATACTCCTTGCGGATAGCCATCAAACCAGGCATTTCGGTTTCAGCGAGGTCGAGTTCCTTGCGGCCCTCTTCGGCCAAATTCAAATCTTTTACTTTGTATTCCATCGGAGAATCCTTAAGTGATTGGGTAAAACATCTATGCGTAAATATAGAAAAATGCATAGAGCCGTTTTAGAGAAAACTACTACTTTCAAAGCTTTTCCCCAACATTTTCACCTATCTGTTGATAAAAATAGAAAGGCCCGGGTTTTGCGCCCGGGGCAGTCCTCGCTAAAAAAGATTCAATGATCTCCTCTAGAAATTCATTTTCGATGAAAAAAATCCGGTTCTCTTCGAGGAATATCCGGTTTCGAATACGAAAAATTATTGCGGTGGATTATAAGGCGTTGCCGTTGTAATTCCTGGAGCCTCGTAACATCGGTCGACGAGCAACAAGGCTCGTTTTATAAGCCAGTCCCTCCTAATTCTAGATTTAAGTAATGGAATTATGGAACAGGCAATAAAGATTTTGGCTCAAGGACGGAAAGATACGGCATAGCATAGCGGTCAGCTTCGAGCAGGGATAGACGTTTTTCTGCGACACGGACACCGAATAAAAACCGGCTTCCGCACCGAGGGCAATTATTTTCCGAGCGGTATACGCCCGGAAAGGTCCCGGATTTTTCAGGTTTTCTTTGGGAATTTCAAAAGGATTGGAGCGACACCATTCGGGGCTGTGAGCAAAAGCATTCCATCCGGTTTCAAAATTTTCAGAAGTGAAGAAAGAACCAGCCGAGGCGAGACATATAGATGTTCGAATACTTTGGCCATCGTGATCAGATCGTAGGTGTGCTCAATTTCTGGAAATTCGCCTTTGGCGATATTGGCAAGATCAAAAGGATAATGTTTTTCGACCACAGACTCCAGACCGATTCCGTCCAACCAGAAACCCAGGGAGTCAATGGAGGCCGCAGGAATCCGTTCTTTCAACAGAATCGTTAGAAAATGTGGTCCGATGTCCAAAATGCGTGGAGAGGAAGAACTTTTTTCCAGAATTTTTTTGCCACATCGACAGTCTTGTTCAATCGAGCCTCATGCAATTTCCAATAGATCTCTTCTTCCTTATTCTTGAATTTATCCATCATAAAAGTAGCGTCTCTCCATTAAAAATCGAGTTCATTATACTAGTGTCCAGAATAGATCCGTCAATTCCTTTGGAACGCTTGTAAACACTGGACTCGATTCAATTTTCAATTTCGAGGGAATGATTTTTGCTGGATTATCAAAAATGGCGATTAATTCCGAATATACATCCGTCGGCGGGTAGCGGCAAAATCTTTTCGCAGAATTCTCCAGCCCTCCGAATCCCATCCGCCTCGCGGCTTCGCAATGACGGCGTACATATCAATCCATTTGCTTTTTCCCTGGCTGATCTGGGTATTGAATGTCGCGTCACATTCAGGCCATTAGAATTAAAGTTAAAACAAGCCCCGGAGCGAATCCGGGGCTTGTTTTACTTAAGAACGTCGATTAATAATTATTGACGAGTTCCTGCGGGCAGTTCACTTCAACGTAAGTGAGGTTCGGGTTCCCTGCCGCTTCCATCCAATTGGCAAGGAACAGACAACCTTGTTTCGCCTGGGCGTTGCTCGCGTATTCCGAATTGCATTTGTTGATCAGGCAGCTCTTGTATGTGGAGGCCTTGTAATTGCTTTCCGTTTCGCAATCGCTCAAAAGCCCGCCGTACTGGGCTCCGCTGCAGGACAAGCCCATCTTGGAACATCCATTGTAAATGCCCACGCCGCCGCCCGGAATCATTATGTCAAACTGACCGCTGCCCACGTCGCCACCGATGTTCGTCGCCATGACGACCATCTGCTTGCCTTTGAGTTTCTGCTGATTTGCATCGCTCGAATATTTGCCTGTGCCTGTGAATGTGAGCAGATAGCACTTGCCGCAGTCATTGCCGCCTGCCGGGGTTGCCGCGTATGCGTAAGCGAGGTTGTCGTTGATCACGATAGGGATCTGAGACATGCACGTGCCCGCAGTTCCACCATCGCAGACGGATGATTCATCCGCGCCGGCGGCACTTCCGTCGGCGTGGCACGTTTTGGAGATTGTAGCGCCTTTGCCGCTCCAGGCGCAGTGGGGCTTGCAGCTGTCCCAGTAACGGGTCGCCCAGCCGGAACCGGATGCGCCACCGCTCACGGGGGTAAACGTCGGAGATGTTCCGCTCGTCGCCTTTGAACTACTGCTTGCTACGCTGCTGCTGCTTCTCACACTACTGCTGCTTTTGACACTACTGCTGCTTCTCACGCTGCTGCTGCTTTTGACACTACTGCTGCTTCTCACGCTGCTACTACTTTTGACACTACTGCTGCTTTTCACGCTACTCGAAGAACTTTGCTGAGAAACGCTTGTTCCATTAGAACCGGGATCGTAGTAGACGACCAGTTTGCAACCTTCATGGTAAGCATACGATTTGCCTGTACTAGTTACAATAGTAGCATACAAATCTACCGTTTTTCCTGATATTTCATCATAGCAAGTATTCGCACTGGAAACCGAACTGGAAGAATTTGCATTTTGATTACCAGTTGCAGAAGAACTTGAACCGATTTGAGAAGAAACAGAAGAAGAACTCTGCGGGATTACTGTTCCAACTGAAGAAGAACTAGATGTAACTTCAATAGCGCTGGAGGACGATCCAGTTACCCCCGCAGAAATGCCCTCAGAAGATGAACTTACAACTGGAGGAATTACCACCGTCCCACCCGGAATCGTATAGCTACAATCGATATTACTGATAGTAGCAAGGGCTTCCAAATTGATGTTTTGAGCAATCACATTGCCACTAAGGTCCAACAAATCCTTTGTTGTCGCATTATAACTTCCTACCTTATTTCCTTGTCCATCCAACAAACTGTAATCTTTTGGAGAAATAAGGTAACTCTTTCCATCTGCCAAGGAAAGATGGAATACCGGATATCCACCGGCAATAACCGCAGAGCAACTTACATCGGGAGCCGCAGAAATAATAATATCTTGACCTGGAACAGCCGAGGATGAACTTCCCGGAACATTAGTTCCGTCGTTCACAATTTTATCCTCATTACAACTCCAAGCGACAAAAAGCGAGCCAACAATAACAACACTTTTGAAAACCAATCTATTCATAAATAACCTCACAGGGAAACCTGTTTGCAATTTAAAAAAATTAAGGATGCCTGTTTTTATTGTAAAAAAGAAATAACCCAGATGCAAACGAGTTAATATGTTACCGGTATTATACAAAACTAAAACAACGCTCATACAGTAAACCAATCTTTGAAAAAAGGCTATCGAAATACAATTCAACAAAAAATGTCATTTCTGTCATTCTCTATATGCCGGAGAATTTATGAAGATTCAAAATTTCTTATGCGTCCCTATAAAAAAGCCTTTGTGAAGTAAATAGCATGCAAATTGAACGCAGTAAAGACAAACTTGCTTTTATTGCCAAGATGCCGTTGCAGACAACAAAATCGTCGGGTTGAGCGCTGGTTAGGCTCGCCCCTAATTCCTGTTCAGAAGTCTATTCAACAAGGCATCATCTATATCACGTCTCGAATCTACAACGGCAAGGACCAGAACTTCATTACTATTTATCCTATGCAGGATCCGCCAAGGCGCAACTACAATTTCTCTGAATGTTTCAATATTGATATTCTTGAGCTCCGGCGGAATCTTGCCCATCAAGGGAAAATCTTCAAATTCCAAACAAGGCGGCATATCCGTTTTCTATGGCTTTTAAAAATAC
>JALNVO010000104.1 GCA_023231365.1 Fibrobacteraceae bacterium
AGATCTTCATCAGAATCATATCCGAATCCATCAGGCAGTTTAGCCTCATTTTGGATGGCCCTGTTCAAGTCCTTCCAGTATCTGCGATAAGAGCGAAATTCTCCAAGAGCCATAGGAGAATCAACATAAAAAACATTCCCTATGGAATTCGGCAGGGAAATGATTCCCCTTTCAGTATCGAGCATCGGAACGCCACTTTCTTCCACATTGAATTTTTCTGGATTAAGCGCGTTTACAAACATAGATTTCCAGAAATTCTGAAAGGTTCCTATTGCCCTTGACGACTTCGTCTTTACAGATTCTTCCTCCACGGAACGCATCAAAGATTCAATGTTGTCTGCAATTTTTAATCGATCCAGCGGGTCATTGGTCTCTTTTTTCCCTGCGATAGTGGACAGCGTGGAATAGAATGCATTGAGCTGATCTTCCTGCTTTTTATTCAGTTCTTTTGGAATTTTAGTTATTGCATCCATCATAAAATCCAGTCCTCTCCTGAGATCGTTGAAAAGACTGGTTGTTGTTGGCCCCATGACAAACTTAACGAGAACGTTATTCATTTTCTGCATGGTGGCGTTCGGAACAATACCGGAAAGATTCATACTTGCAGAAAACATGGCCCTTCCAATATCCATGTACTTCAAATTCGATTCCCGGTCTACCAGATCGTTGTAGTTCAGCGCTGCGGAAAGAAATTCATAGGTGAATCTGGAGACGGTACTTTTCCCGGAGCCATTGATTCCGGAAAGAACAGTAATTCCATCTAAGGAGATATCCGCTTTGTGGATTACCCGTAGATCTTCAATTTTTATTCTGATCGCCATTCGGTGTAATCTCCGTTGCTGACTGTAGAAAAATATAAAAAACATTAAATACAGACTTATCGTGTCCTATTCTGAAATTACCCTTTTCCCATTGATAGAGTAACGACATCAGCCCTCTCCTCTTGGTCGTCTGCTAGCCGGGATTTGAAGCGAATGGAAAAATTCAAACAAACCGGCCTATTTTCCTTTTGCCGTTGCGGGATTTTTGAATATGACTTTCGCCTGATTGAAGGTCTTCACTGGTTTTGGGACGAAAGAAATTCAGGACTTTTCCTGAATTAAACGTTTTAGTCCGAAAAAAGATTTCACTTAAAACTAAATTATAACCATGCCACTTCTCCTAGAACCAGATTTGCAGGATTTTCTGAAGACTTTCAATCAGTGCAAAGTACGTTATATGATTGTCGGTGGAGCTTCCGTTATTTTGCATGGCTACGCGAGGACGACTGTGGATCTGGATGATGCCGAACATCTCTCAAAAATGGAGGATCCCAATGGATAAAACCGCATTTCCCGCCGGTTCCTTTGCCGATGCCGAAAGGCACGCCACTGGCGAATCCATGACGGCGGCTGAACGGATGCTCTGGTCCCGGCGCATGACGAAAGTCGCCCTGGGATATAATTTTTCCCTGCGGAAGCGGGACAAATGATGAAATACAGCATCGTCGCAGAGAATCCGGAATGCACCGTGGTTGCGGAGTATCATGCCGCCTACCGCACGGAAAAGACGTATCAGTCCGAGGCGGATCTGGAGCGCACGTTCATCGAGCAATTACAGGCGGAGGCTTACGAGTATCTTCCGATCCGAACCGAGGCGGAGCTGATCGAGAATCTGCGGCGGCAACTGGAAAAGCTGAACGACTGCCGTTTTTCCGATGCGGAATGGAATCAGTTTTTCAAAAGCAAGCTCGCGAATCCGAACAGCGGCATCGAAGAAAAGACCAAGATCATCCAGGAGGACTCGATTCAGCTCCTCACCCGCGATGACGGCACGGTCAAGAACATCCGGCTCTTGGACAAAGAGAATATTCACAATAATCGCCTGCAGGTCATCAATCAGTACGTGGTGGATGACGGGCAGCGTCCCAACCGCTATGACGTTACCGTTCTCGTGAACGGCCTCCCGCTGGTGCACGTGGAGCTGAAGCGCCGCGGCGTGGACATCAAGGAAGCGTTCAATCAGATCAACCGCTATAATCGCGAGTCGTTCTGGGCGGGCTCCGGGCTTTTCGAGTACGTACAAATTTTCGTGATTTCCAACGGGACGCTCACCAAGTACTACAGCAACACCACGCGGAACAAGCACATCAAGGAGACCCTCGCGCGGACGCCGTCCAAGGGGAAGCGGACGAGCGATAGCTTCGAGTTCACGTCCTTCTGGGCCGATGCGGAGAACAAGCCGATCACGGATCTCGCGGATTTCGCAAAGACGTTTTTCGCGAAGCACGCCCTCCTGAATATTCTCACCCGTTACTGCGTTTTCACGTCCGAAAAGCTGCTGCTCGTGATGCGACCGTATCAGATCGTCGCCACGGAACGGATTCTTTCGCAGATCAACATTTCCAACAATTACAAGACGTTCGGGAGCATCGACGCCGGGGGTTACGTCTGGCACACGACGGGGAGCGGCAAGACGCTCACCTCGTTCAAGACCGCGCTGCTTGCAAGTCAGCTCCCCTATATCGACAAAGTGCTTTTCGTCGTGGACCGCAAGGATCTGGATTACCAGACCATGAAGGAGTACGACAAATTCGAGAAAGGTGCCGCGAACAGCAACACGAGCACCTCCGTGCTTAAAAAGCAGTTGGAAGATCCCGGGGCGCGGATCATCATCACCACGATCCAGAAGCTTTCCGTGCTGATCAAAAAGCAGAAAAGCAACCCGGTATTCGCCAAGCGATTCGTCATTATTTTTGATGAATGTCATCGTTCGCAATTCGGGGAGATGCACACGGCGATCACCCGGACGTTCAGGAATTATCATCTTTTCGGTTTCACGGGGACTCCTATTTTCGCGGAGAACGCAAAGAGCGGCGGACGCCCGGATCTGAAGACCACGGAGCAGGCTTTCGGGAAAAAGCTGCATTCCTATACGATCGTGGATGCCATCACGGATCACAACGTTCTGCCGTTCCGCATTGATTACGTCGCGACGATGCGCGAAGAAGAGGACATTGAGGACGCGAAGATCCGGGACATCGACCGGGAGCGGGCCCTGAAGGCTCCCGAGCGTTTGCAGAACATCGTGCGATATATTCTGGCGCATTTCGATCAGAAGACGAAACGCAACGTCTTTTACGAGGCCGACACCCGGAGGCTTGCGGGTTTCAACTCCATTTTCGCCGTGTCCTCCATCGAAGTCGCGAAGCTTTACTACGCGGAATTTCAGAAGCAGATGAAGGCGCTCCCTCTTGAGAAGCGCCTCAAGATCGCTTTGATCTACAGCTTCGGCGTGAACGATGACGGGCCCGAGGCGAACGGTCTTCTCGAAGATGAAAACGTGGAAGACACGAGCGGGCTCGACAAGAGTTCGAGGGACTTTCTGGATGACGCGATCAAGGATTACAACCGGATTTTCCAGACGAAATACGACACTTCCGCAGATAAATTTCCGAACTACTACAAGGACGTTTCCCAGAGGGTCAAGGACCGCGAAGTGGATCTGCTGCTCGTGGTGAACATGTTCCTCACCGGGTTCGACGCGCCGACGCTGAACACGCTGTGGGTGGACAAGAATCTGCGGCTGCACGGGCTGATGCAGGCGTTCTCGCGCACGAACCGCATTCTCAATTCCGTGAAGACGTTCGGGAACATCGTGTGCTTCCGCAATCTGGAGAAGGCGACGAACGAGAGCATCGCGCTCTTCGGCGACAAGGAGGCCTGCGGGCTTGTATTGCTGAAAAAATATGAGGACTACTTTTTCGGTTACAAGGAAAGCGGGAAAGCCGTCCGCGGGTATTCGGACATGGTGAGCGAGCTCCTCGGGAATTTCCCGGCGGGAGAACCCGTCATCGGGGAAGAGAACCGGAAGAAGTTCATTCAGCTTTACGGTTCCATTCTCAAAGTCCGCAACATCCTTTCGACTTTCGATGAATTCGCGGGGCATGAAATCCTTTCCGAGCGCGACGTTCAGGATTACCACAGTCTCTACATTAGTTTGTACACGGAATTCCGGGAGAAGAACAAGGGACGGATCGAAAACATCAATGACGACATCGTGTTCGAGATGGAGCTCATCAAGCAGGTGGAAGTCAACATCGACTACATTCTGGAGCTCATCCAGAAATACCACGAGGGCCACCTGAAGGACAAGACGATCGTTGCGACCATTGACCGGGCGGTCGATTCGAGCCTCGCGCTGCGGGGCAAGAAGGAGCTGATCGATCAGTTCATCCGGAATCTTTCGCGAAATTCTTCCGTGGACAGGGACTGGCCCGATTTCATTTCAAAGGAAAAAGAGAAGGAACTTCAGAGGATCATCGACGATGAGAATCTGGATGATGCCTGTGCAAAACAATTTATGGAGAATGCGTTCCGGGACGGTTATGTGCAATCCACCGGCACGTCTTTCGCCAAGATTCTCCCGCCCATTTCCCGGTTCTCCCCTTCCGGGGACCGCACGAAGAAGCGGGAAACCGTGCTCGAGAAGCTCACGGCGTTCTTCGAGCGCTTCCGGGACATCAGCCCGGCGAATTAAGCCTCGCGGAGCGTGAGATTTTCATTCAGTTCCACGGATTTAGAGTCTGTGCGATCTATAACGATTATGCGTTCTCCGTCCGTTGCGTGAAGGACTAGCCGTCGGTCGAATGCCCGCTTTCGCGGGCGTGCGAGGTCCGTTTTTGTTTTAGGTTTCGTGTCACATTCAGGATGGCTCCGAGTGTCTTTTTTTTCAGATTGCGGAGCGAGGACGGGTAAGAGATGTCATTGCGAGGTGCGCAGCACCGAAGCAAGCCATGCGCTCCGTGCCGAAAGGGATTGCCGCGGCCTACGGCCTTGCAATGACGGAAGGCCTTGTGATGACGGGTGAAATGCGGCCTCGCAAAGACGGAAGACCTTGTGACGGGTGAAATGCGGCCTTGCAATGACAGAAAACCTTGTGATGACGGGTGAAATGCGGCCTCGCAATGACAGAAGGCCTTGTGATGACGGGTGAAAGGCAGCCTTGCAATGACAAAGCGCGCGGTGTGGTCCGAGTGCACCAACTCATAGTATCGTCCCTGCTCCGTGTTTGACTTCTGTTGAAGATGATTTATTTGTGTTGGAAGAGATATTTTGGAGCGATGGAACCAGTGAATCCATGCCTTGTTCGCGGTTTCCTTTAATTTTCTATCTTGAGCGGCAAAGTTATCCAAGATAATCGCGATTCCAAGGCCTGTGGCAAGGGGAAAAAATGAAACAGAAACAGCGTATAGCATTATTCGGCATGGTGGCGGTCGCTTTGATTTTTGCGGCGTGCGGCGGGGACAGCGGGAATAACGGCACGGAAACGGATGGGACGAGTTCTTCGACCGTCGCTTGCAGCAACACTTATGGGACGAACACGGTGACGGACTGCCGCGACGGTCAGACCTACAGGACGGTGGTGATAGGAACCCAGACGTGGATGGCGCAGAACTTGAACTATGCGGATAGCGCAGCGATGCCGAACCTTAAAGGCAACATCTGGTGCGCAGGAAACAGTACGGACAGCTGCGCGAAATACGGCTTGCTTTACACATGGACAGGGACAATGAATCTCGCAGACTCCTTTCTGTATCGAACAGCCGGATCCTTGGTTTCAATCCCTCATCAGGGCGCATGCCCCAATGGCTGGCATGTTCCCACCAACGATGAATGGGAGACTCTTGAGATTGAGGTCGGTGGCTCTGGCACGGCTCTCAAAGCAGTGGACGGATGGAGCAACAATGGCAACGGGACGGACATGTACGGTTTCTCGGCTCTCCCGGCAGGGTTGCGCGACCTAGACGGGGACATCTTCGGGAGTGGATGCAATGCGTTCTTCTGGACTGCTACGGAAACCGGTACTTCCTCCGACATCAAGTCTTTGTCGATCATCACCGAGTATATATACTCGTACCATAAAAGTAACTACTACGCGTACTCCCTCCGTTGCGTCAAATCTTCAAATTTGTATTCCGTTGATAGCTCTTCTAGTTCGTCCGTCGGGGCTTCAAGCTCCTCATCCATCAAATATGGTTCTCTCGTGGACTCTCGTGACGGTCAGACGTACAGGACTGTGGTGATCCGTAACCAGACGTGGATGGCGGAGAACCTCAACTACGCGGTGGACCGTAGCTGGTGTTACAACGATAGCGCGGAGAACTGTACGAAATATGGAAGGTTGTACCAATGGGCGGCGGCGATGGGGGTGGATGCTCGCTACAATGACGCAATCCTCGGTGACAGCGTAAATCATCAGGGTGTGTGCCCTAACGGCTGGCATATTCCAAGGAACAGCGAATGGAGCATACTGGAAATCGTGGCGGGTGGTGCGAACAAGAGTTCGGCAAAAAGACTAAAGAGCACTAGCGGCTGGTCCAGTGCAGGCAACGGGATAGATCTTTACGGCTTTTCGGCTCTCCCTGCGGGCTACTACAGTCCCAATACATTCTTCAAGATGGGCTACAGCACCGGCTTCTGGGGCGCCACGGAAAGCGATTCCGGCTACGCCAGCAATCGACTGTTGTTCTACGATGTCTTGCGTGCATACGGAAATTACGGCATCAAGGGCTATGCATACTCCGTCCGCTGCCTGAAGGATTGAGTGCAGTGAAATGAACACGTTGCGTGACCGGGGTCCCATATCAGGACGGGAGTGCCGGTGCCATAATCGAAATCCATGCAAAGAATTTTTGCTTTGGGGATGATATTTTTTATAGCCTTTGTGTGGACTGCTTTTGAAAATTCTATGGTTGCGAATTATGATGGCGAATATGGATGCACGGGGCTCGCAGACGGACATCGTTTGTTATTCCAACCAGATCGAGTAGTTTGGTATATAAATCTCAATTGGCTGAAACAAAAATTGTGCGTGGGACGAGTGGACTATTGGTGTAAGGACTGGCAATAGTATATCTTTATGATATGGAAAATGGTTTCAAGGGAGGTTGACTTATGCAGAGGACTTTGTTTGTAACTGGAATAATGCTGTCTATTGGTCTTTTGTGTGCGGGGGAGCCGTCCGCAGTTCTTGCTACAGCTGATTCTGCATCAGCTCCTATTGTGAAAAAGGACAGCGCGACGGCAGTTCCCGTTTCGGCAGTTCCGGTAAAGGAAGGTCTTTCTGCGGCGGTGGGCACGGCTGTGCCGGATAGCGTTCCCAAGGTTTTGCCTGATAGTGGAATTGTCCGGTCGGGAAGCGTTCTTCAGAAGCCGGACAGTTCAAAAATTAAAATGGCAGTGAAGTCTGGCGATGCCCCGTCGAATTCTGCAAATCCGAGGCCTGCTGCGGCGAAGAGGGATAGCGCCAAGACAACGGATAGCGCAAAAGTCGCAAAATCAGTTTCCATCGTTTTTGCCGAGGGAACCCGCGGTTATTTTATAATCCGCAACGAGCGGGATTCTGTGGTCACGAATGTTGTCAAGACGCAGAATGGAAGTGTGACGGTTACCCTGCCTTCCGGCGTTTACTCCGTGGAAATGGAGCAGAAGAGAAACCTCGTAATCCATAAGCGGGCAAAGATAGAGCCGGGAAAGGACGTGTCCGTTGCCCCTGCGGATGTGGAACGCGCCGTTCATGAAGGTGTTGCAACCATTGCTCCGGACAGTGCGGCGGGGAAGGATTCCGTTTCCGCGAAGAATTTTGACGGTTCCTATGTTGCTTTTGAAATGGCGTGGGTGATTCCCGTGGGCGCTGCGCGGCGCTATTCCCGCACAAAGTTCCCTAGCGATGCTCTCGGTATGGAAAGCGGCGGCTATTTGGGAATTGCGCATAACACGAACCTTCTCACGTTTACTGACTTTTTCGGGATTGGTTTTTATGGGCAGTGGGGCCTTCAGGCCAACGCTATGAACAGCAAGTACAGGGATTATTACGATGTCGGTTATTTCGGTTACGATCTCGCCTATGCCTTCCGCATGGAATATGAAATCGGACCGAGCGCTACCTTCGCTTTAGGACATAAAATGTTTGTGGATGCTTATTTCAAGGCGGGCGTCGCGCTTGCTTTCCTTCCGGCGTTTGACTCTCGCTATGAAGACAATTCGGATGATGGCGGGGTTGCGGATTCTTCTAGCGGAGATTATGACATCTGGAATGATGACGCGGGGACATCGGGCCTCCTTGCTTCTGGAGAGAGTGTGGGTGAATCCTTTGGGTTCGGTTTTGCGTATGGCTTTGGCCTAAAATTCCGCCTTTCCGTTTTGGATGTGGGCGTTGATGTGAATCTCGGCCGGCTAAAATTTAACGGAGATTACAGCGGTAAAAAAGTGCCGGAAGCCTGTGTAAGGCTTCTGCTCGGTGGCGCTTTCTAAATAATTCTTCAAGTTGTCTTTTTGAAGTAAAGGAGTTTGCTGTATGAAGTATGATAAAGCGATTTTGATTTTGTGCGTACTGCCGTTTCTGGTTTTGCTCGCGGCCTGCGGCAGTGATTCCTCGGGTTCTTCCGACAGGGATGCTTCCCTCGTTGGAGATTGGAGCCGTGCGGAAAATGATAGCCTTTGGGGCGTCAAGATGAGTTCCGGCGGAGACTTCACGTTCTTTATCGTGGATTCCTCATCCACGGGCTATCGGTATTATCGCGAGGTGGGCTCGTGGACTACGGAAGGATCCACTCTTTTCATTGCCCTCGACCGCTGCGAGATGAGTTACACCGGAGCTTCATGGACATCGTCCGATGAAGACTGCGGCAATAGGGAGGCCTCGTATGCATTGGAGGATTCGATTCTCGTTATTTATACTGGCGATAATACTTTGTACTTCGTGAAGGGGCGGAGCGGGATATTGCCCGACAGTCTTCGCTCTGAGATAGAATTGAGCTCGGCGCAGGAGACGTCCTCATCGAGCGGGGCTGTCGCTGTTTTTTCATCCTCGTCATTGGTGGCTTATTCCTATGGGGAGATTCCAGATTCCCGCGATGGTCAGGTTTATAAAACAGTGACGATCGGGACGCAGACATGGATGGCAAAGAATTTGAATTATGCAGATAGCATTGCGATGCCGAACCTTGCAGGGAATTCTTGGTGCTATGAAAACAGCGCCGACAACTGCGCGAAGTATGGCAGGCTTTACACGTGGACGGGCGCAATGGACATTGAAAGCTC
>JALNVO010000105.1 GCA_023231365.1 Fibrobacteraceae bacterium
ACGCTTCGCGTTACCCCTGCGGTTCGGTCATACAACCAAGCAAGCTCGGTTGTGCGACACTCACCTTGCATGGTTTTGACGCTTCGCGTCATCGCCTGCATTTCGGTCATGCTCAAGCAAGCTTGAGCGCGACTCTCAATTTGGACGATGTTATCGTCGAGAGCGGCATCTCGGCAATAAAGACAAGCAAACTTGTCTTTATTGCGCTCGATTTGCATGCGGTTCACTTAACCAAAGCAATTTTTAGAGGTGCCCTAAATTTATCAGTCCCACGAGAAAGTTTGTAAACACAAAATTCGATTCCATTCTGAATATCAAGAAGCTTTTTTACTGAATGATAAAAAGGATACGTTCTGAATTGGTTTACAAGTTTAGAAGCTTTTCAGTTTTTGTTTTAGACTATAACGCAGACTAGATTCTAAATTCAAACAATATTTCAACCTGATCTTACGGACAATTCCTGTTTTAAAACAGGCTCGAAAAATTCTCAAAATTTGATTTTCGTTAATTTTTTTGAAGAAATGTCTTTTTTTTTATAGAATCTTGGTTTTTTGAAAAATAAAAGTTTATCTTGAAAATATGTTCTGGCTGCGTTTAATAGGTGCAACATTGATGATAGGCGGGATTGTAGATATTTCGCTTGTCCATTTTGCGCACATTAATTTAGTTGGAATTTCCGGTTCGGCCTATTTTTTGGGCATTCTCGGAATGTTTCTCGCAGAACTTGGCCGAGACCCATCCGAAGATAATTTGGAATAATTAATATGAAGATCTGTCCGCACTGCGGTGCTGAAATTTCGGATGATTCTATCAATTGCAAAGAATGCGGAAGTGATGCGGAAACAGGTTGGTCTGATTCCGCTAAAGTCGATTTTGAGCTCCCCGACTACGACGAAATTTTGGAAAATGAATTCGGCAGAAGTAAAAAAAAGAAAAAATCAATTGCCATTGCAATCATTGGTGGCCTTCTCACGCTCGTCCTTCTCATTATCTTTACGGGCATTTTTTAGCAGGTTTTCAGCAAGCCTTTTAATTCTGTAATAAGTTTTTCCGCTTTTTCAAAATCAAAATTTCCTATAGCATCTTTTAAAAGCTTCAAATGGACCGAAGTTTGTTCATCATAACGGATATGGGCTATAGTTTCTATAACTTCGCGACAATTTCCAGGAGATGAATCAGCTACAAAAGGTCCTAACTGAGTAAGCATCCTTTTTAGTTTAAAGTATGCATCCGGATCATCAGCAATAAAAGCCGTTTCTTCACCGATGGCCTCTGCAGCAAGCGGAACCGCCTTGCGGACTTTATCTATCAAAGATTCGAGTAATTCATTCCACTCATCCCAAGTAATGGACGAGTCTGAAATATTTTTTGAAAGCAACTTTTCCGCATTTTCAGAAAGACTCCGCAAGCGTTCGGAACCAATAGTGCCTCCAATTCCTTTAAGCGTATGGGCCATTCGCACTGCGGCTTCCGCATTATTTTTCGAAGCTTCCTCTTTTGCTTTCAACACAAATCCATTAAAATCGTTTATAAAACGCCGAAGAACCTTAAGGTAAATGCTCTTACTCCCTGCCGAGCGATAAAGACCCTGTGCAGCGTCAAAATCAGGGATATCATCAAAAGCCAATAGGAATGGATCCTTTTTGGCCGGGGCAAGGCTTAAAATGGCAGAAGCATGGGAGGCTTCTTCTTCTGTATCCGTCGAAAGCCATTTGGCAAGTTCCTCATAGAATGAAGAAGGATCTATTGGCTTTGTAATGTGGGCATTCAATCCTCCCGCCAAGCTTTTCTCTTTATCCCCGCTCAACGCTCTTGCACTCATTGCAAGAATGGGAAGGCCGCTCTTTTTCGGATCAGAAAGCGCCCGAATTTGTTTTGTCGATTCAAAGCCGTCCATAACGGGCATTTGAAGATCCATCAAGATAAGCGAATAGGTTTTTGCTAGTACGCAATCGACGGCTTCCTTGCCATTATTTGCCACGTCAACATCCAAGCCGACCCGCTTTAAAAGGTCTACGGCAAGTTCCTGATTCAATACATTGTCTTCAACAAGAAGTATTTTTGCTCTCTTAAAATGAATGGTCTGGATTCTTTTTGAAGTGTCATTTTTAGCCTTATTTTCCAATTCCATTCCAAGGCTCCCGCGCAATACTTCAAGAAGTTCCGAAGCAAGGAAGGGCTTTGGCAAAAAGCGCTTAAATCCAGCATCTGTGGCTTCTTTCAAGCGGGCTTCATCATTTTGGGTGGATATGGCAATCAATAGAGGCATCTCAATGCCCAAATTTCTCATCTCTCTAGCGAGCTCAATACCAGAAGCATCCGGCATACTCCAATCTAGAATGGCTAGCTGGTAAGAATTTTTCTTACTTCTCTCAAATAGGGACAGCGCTTCTTTTGCGTGATTTGTTGCATCGGCATAAATGCCTAGAGAATCGAGCATTTTTTTTAAGATTCCAAGAGAAGCCTTGTTGTCATCGACGACAAGCACCCGCAGGTTATTCATTTTGGGATCGGGTTCTTCACCCTTATCCAATTCACTTTCAATGTCAAAAGAAACAGTAAAATAAAATTCGCTGCCTTTTCCAGGTTCGCTCTTCACTTGTAATTCTCCGCCCATCAGTTCCACCAAGGAATGAGAAATTGCAAGCCCAAGTCCAGTTCCCCCATATTTTCTCGTCGTTGAGCCATCCGCTTGGGTAAACATATTGAACAACTTTCCCGTTTGTTCTTCCGTCATACCAATTCCAGAATCCTTCACACTACAATAAACAACTGCTTTGCATTTTTCTCTTTTGACAAGGCTCATCTTCAAAACGACTTCACCTTTTTCAGTAAACTTCTCCGCATTATTGATAAGGTTTGTAAAAATTTGAGACAAATGAAGTGGGTCTCCAAAGATCCTCTTTGGAATCCTCGAGTCAATATCCGCCAGAAGTTCTATCGGACGCCCCGCAATGCGGACTACAGCAATCGAAAGCACATCTTTCACCGTATCCCGGAGAGTAAAGGGAATGTGTTCCAAAGTTTGTTTTTTCGCTTCAATCTTTGAAAAATCAAGAATATCGTTGATAATTCCAAGAAGCGATTTTGCCGCATAAGAAATGCGTTCCACATAATGCTCTTGACGCGGCGAAAGATCCGTTGACAATGCCAAATGCGACATGCCAATAATAGCATTCATCGGCGTGCGGATTTCATGACTCATATTGGCTAAAAATTCACTCTTAGCCCGTGTTGCCTGCTGAGCTTCTTGTTCTGCTTCGATAATTGGCGTTACGTTCGATATAAAGAACAAATAGCCGATATTGCTGGAATCCATTGCCGAAAGCGGAGCCCCTTCCCCGTGGCACCAAATGGTATCTCCATTTTTGAGTTTCAACGAAAAACTACCAGACCAAGCGATGCCTTCTTCAAAAACTTTCTCCGGCAAGTCCAGTACATTTCTCGGAATGCCAAAAGTTTCAAAATCATCGAACTTCATACCGATAATTTTCTTTGAATCTACACCGAGGACGTCGCCCATTCTTTTTGAAATGTATGTAGCTTTTAAATCGCTATCCAGAATGACGATTGTATTCTGGGATGCCGCCATAATAGAATCCAAAATGGAATCCTTCCTAATCGCTGAAATTTCATCGGAAACAAGGAATAGGAAACGGACAGAAGCATCATCCTCAACGAGAATCTTAAATGTGAGGTTCCACCACAGAATTTGTCCATCATATTGCTGCACAGGCAAAAGAAACGGTTTCTCCTCTTCATTCAAATGATTTCCCTTGGCCAAGGAATTGAGAACAAAATCTTTATATTCTGGATTCGGAATAATGCTCCAAAGGCTTTTCCCCTGCATATTGTGCCAATCGCTTTCGCCTATAGCGCCTGCAATATTTGCACTAGCGTGAAGGACATTATAATTGGTATCCGTAAGGATCAGCGAAAAAAAACGGCTGCCGAGCATTGTATCGAACAGAGTACTGGAACTCACGCTTTCGGCGAGATCTTCAAAAACCATGTAACGAAAGAGTAATTTAGTGGAAATAAATGTTATCAGGATGAGAAGCCCTAGGCAAATTGCGGCAAAAATAATGAAGCTGGAAGTCTGGTCATGCAAGAGGGCTACAGTCTTGTTTTGCGGGACTACGTATATCAAATGAATCGGCACCTTTGAAAGGGGTGTCATCATTGCCGTGAATTCTTTTCCTGAAGCATCTGTAAATTCTTCACTTTGTACAATTCCCGTCTGGGCCGAATCTAAATTAAAGAGGGGCCCCGTATGGGAAAGAAGTTTGTAGACGCTATCAATAGTTATTGAGCCCAAACTGGTTTGATACGGAAAATATGTATAGACACTATCTGTCAAATTATCCACAAGCATCGTGATTCCCCCAGCTTCTTTTGAAAGCTGGGAAAGGGAAGAATGGAACTCATCTACATCTATGTCTGCGGCAATGATTCCATGAATTTTATTTCGCTTATCCCAAACAGGATACGATATTGTCAAAACCCGCTTTTCGGTGCCATATTTCATAGTTGGCCCGGAATAAGCAAGTCCTCTATTTCGGCTTGGCTCCAAATACCAAGATTTAGTCCTGAACTCAGAATGATCTGGATCGAGCTTCAAACCCTTTCCGCTGACAAATTGTCCATCCGAAGATCCATAATAGAGATCGACGACACCTCTCTTCCTTTTTGCATTTGAAGCTAGCTCAGTGCGCAATGTCGAAATTTTTAGCGTTTTTCCTTGGAGCGATCTTTGAAAATTCTGAAACGGGTTTACATAAGTAGAGAGTTTTTTCTCAAAAGAATCCGAAAGTAAAAGCAGCGTTTTACCTGATTCAGAATAGGCATTCTCGAGCAAAAATGACCGCATATAAAAAGCAAAGGCAAGAAAGCATATAACAGTTGCGATCAAAGTTGGAATGGAATACACCCATATAATGCGCTGACCCAGCAGCTTTTTAGGTCTTGCCTGCATTAATCGGAAAGCCCTTTGTAAATTTCAGGGAGTTGAGATGATATGACATCAAAAGCTTTAACAACTTCAGGATCGAAATGCGTTCCACTTCCTTCGTCAATGATCTCTACGGCTTTATTATGAGGTATTGGATCCTTATAAACACGCTTAGAAACCAGAGCATCATAAACATCCGCAACAGCCATCAAGCGCGCTCCGATTGGGATTTCTTCACCCTTTAAACCTTCGGGATATCCGGTTCCATCCCATTTTTCGTGATGGCTTTTGGCTATTTCAGCTGCAACGACAACCATCGGATCATTGTGAAGTTCATACGTTGCCGATTCGAGAACATTATATCCCAAAGTCGTATGCGTTTTCATTTGCTCTATTTCAGCATCCGTCAATTTTCCAGGCTTCCGCAAAATATTGTCCTGAATTCCAACCTTTCCTATATCATGCAGAGGTGCTGCAGTCGCATAGCGTTCCACGGCATCTTCATTAGGAATATCCAAATTAAATTTTGGATTTTTCTGCAATTCTTCAGCAAGCATTTTGACAATGACTTGAGTGCGCCTGATATGGCCGCCTGTTTCATTGTCTCGGTATTCAGCTAGGGCTCCAAGACTCATCAGCATCACTTTCAAAGTTTGATGCAAAGACTTAGTTCTTTCGTGGACCAAATCGGAAAGATGATCGCGAAAAAACTTTCTTTCTAACTCGTTCTTTATCCGAAGTTTTAAAAGTGCCGGCGTAAAAGGCTTTGTAATATAATCTTCCGCGCCAAGGGAAAGTCCTTTCATCTCATCATCGCTTTCTACTTTTGCAGTAAGGAATATGACAGGAATGTCCTTGCATGACCCTATTTTTCGAAGCTCGCGGAGAGTTTCATATCCATCCATCCCCGGCATCATTACATCCAAAAGAATCAAATCAGGAAGAATTCGAGGTGCAAGTTTTAAAGCCCGGATACCATCCAATGCGACATGTACATCATAATTATCTGCAAGCATCCCCTCAAGGACTTCAATATTCGTCTTTGTATCATCTACCACTAGAATTTTGGGCTTCTTATCATCCATATGAGAA
This sequence comes from Fibrobacteraceae bacterium, assembly GCA_023231365.1. Taxonomy (GTDB): domain Bacteria; phylum Fibrobacterota; class Fibrobacteria; order Fibrobacterales; family Fibrobacteraceae; genus Hallerella. The sequence continues at coordinate 6,044 of JALNVO010000105.1, forward strand.
TAATCTATTCTGTTTTATGGAGAAATGAAGCAAAAAAAACTAGTCTAATATGGAATAAATCAGAGTTTATCTTTTATCACCATAATTCCACTGCGCTCTATCTTCGGAAACGGCTTCATACCTTCCCCACCATTTCCCTTGGCAAGAATTTCTAAAAGATCACCAGAGGCGGAATAAAGGTGAAGTTCCCAAGGCCCACTAGGCGCGTTGAAATACCCAGAATTTTTCTGCACATTGCGCTGGAAACTCTTATTGAGCCTGTCCATAACATTCCGGGCTTGAATTAGAGATACGTTCGAAAGGTCCCAGTCGATGCCGCTTCCGCCCATATCAAAAATAAGGACAGCATCTTCATCCGAAGGTTCCTTCATTGTGAACTTCCAGCTAAAATCTTGCCAGCTCGTACTCAAATCCAAAAAGCGTCCGTTCGCATAAGGAATATACTTTTCAGAAGCTCTTTTAATATCCACATTCAAGGTACGGGGCTTATCCGCCTTGGCTTTCATACTGAAAATGTAAGTAATACCGAAACGCAGAGAAAGCGTTTGCTTAAATTGCAAATTCCAACTTTCAGCACCAGATTCTAAAATTTTAAAATGCACTTTTCCATCTTTGTGCTCAATTTCGGCCTTTCCTCCCCAGAAATCAGCAGCCCAATGAGAAATTCCTTCTGCAAAATTCCCATTCAGGACCAAATTCCGCCCACGATCAAAAATTCCCGTGCTAAAATCAGAATTGAGTATAAATGAAGGAATCACGCTCGTATTCTGTATACCGAGCGGACTTTCTACACAAACTTCCCTTCCCCAATCCACTAAAGTATTAAAGGAGCTTCTCGTCGTCATGTCCATTTCTTGGCTATCAAAGTTTCCCGGTCCCCAACTCCAAGCGAGCCAGCCAATATCAAGGCGCTCCGCTTCTGCCATAATAAATCGGTACGGAATCTCTTTTGCGCCATTTACACCCACTGGGGCAAATTCACCAATAATCAAAGGAATTTCCAACTCGACAGACTTCTCCAATTCTCCAGTAATTCGTTCCTTTACAGTGGCGTAGCCTGTTTTTTGAGGATCATGTCGTTCTGTCGGCCACCACATATGAACATCAAAAAGCAAGTTGTGTTCTGGATCTGCCGTTAGAAGTTTTTTCCCTTCCCTAAAAATGTTCTGCGTACTCTGTCCCCAGCCATCGGCGTCTATAACCAAAGGAACTCGGATTCCAGCAGCACGCATTTTCGTTACAGCGGAATTATAAGCATCGAAAAATTCTTCACCCGTTTTTTCTTCAGCACCGACTTCATTTCCGATATTGATAATCAAATATTCCTGATGATCTCCAATCATCTGAAGCATTTCGTCCTGAATCCAAAAGTTGACAAGATCCGGAAGACGGTCCCATCTACCCGTAGCGTCATGGAGTTCTGGCATCGGAATCATATTATTGGCAATACACTCCGCAATAACGCGGTCGAGATCAGAGACTTGGCCATGCATATTCCACACAATACGCACAACATTTGCTCCGGTTTTTGCAATTTCTGGAATGGACTTTCCCTCCCTGTCGGTCCAGATAAACATATGATTGATTCCACGGAGAATAACCTTTTCATTATCCTTGGAATAAAGAAAGCGCCCTTGAACAAAAAAGCCGGGCTTGTTTTTCGAATCGTTCTTCACTATTTCCATAAAATACCTTTACTTTCAAGATAAAAAAATAAAAAGGTACGATAAAAAAATATCGCATCTTTTTAAAATTTTCTGGGAATCTCCAGAAATTATTTTGGCAAAATGAGCGATAAAGAGCCACTTGCAAATTCAGTACACTTATATTTATATTTTAGAACTTGAAAACCGGAAAGAGGGCTGCAAACACGGGAAAAGCAGCGAAAAGCCTAGGCATCCAGCCCTATATCGCATCATACATACCCAGATGTTTGTAATGAAAAACTTGGGTTGAACTTATTTGAATGATAAACTTTTACGGCGCATTATAATAATCAATGTTCTCACAATAATAATGGGGCACCTCTAAAATTTGCTTTGCCGTCATGAAATCGAGGCTTGAACAGTCTTCGCCACTTGACAAAAGACTGCTGTAAAAGCCGGATATAGTGGCAAAGCTTACTTTGCTGCCGTTCCTTGGAGGAAACCGGCTTCTGGTCATAAAAATGGATTTTTAGTAATGCCTTTCAGTGAATTCTGTTAATTTTGGGAATCAAAAGCATATTTATCTTTATAATAAGACAGCATTTCATCTGCATTGTGGAAGGCTCCATTGCGAACTGCGGCGCGCACCTCCGGATCTGTGCGGACCATCTTGCGAAGGCGTGTATCTACGTCGCGAAAGAAGAGATCGTTGGAAGCCATGTCAACTTGATGCTGATCATAATCAATATGGTACCGGCGCTCCAACATCTGGAAGAGCTCAGTCTGGCATTGATTTTCGGGAGGATTCTTGCGCACGATTGGCACATAGCATTGAGAGATATAAGAACGCTTCAGATTCACGATCATATTGTCAATACGGGGAATATTGCGGCTGCTGTCATCATGGGAAGCAACTTCAGCCTTTGGAATACGAGTAGTTGAGCAACTAGAAACTAGGGCGGCCATTGAAATAACGGCAAGAAATCTAAACACCATATTTATCTCCTTAATATCAACAACTTGACCTATCCCTTGGCCCTAAATTATTTTTTTCAATGATAGAAATAAAGGCATCATAATGTAATATTTCACTTACTAGAATAAAACCATGTGACCGGGTTCACAATATTGTATTTCACATTGCCTAACACTTTTGTTCCATTTTTATTAACAATGCCCGTTACGATATGAACATGAGGACCAGTCGTATGCCCCGTTGTTCCAACAGTCGCTACGGGATCGCCTTCCATCACTTCTTGTCCATCCAAATACAGTAATTGATCGCAATGCATAAAAAGAATGACGCGCTTGTTATGAACAAGACCTATCACAACACCACCGCGTTCATCTGTAAAAGTCCAAGCTTTACCACTGAACGGAGCAAGAATCC
>JALNVO010000106.1 GCA_023231365.1 Fibrobacteraceae bacterium
GGCGGAATTCGTCTACAACACCAGCGACAAGGGGAATTTCTGGACCAACAATCGTGAAATCAATTTTTTCCTTTTCTGCCAAATCAGCTATCGCTTTCGGGTCTGCGACATCCACCGGGACGCATTTGCCAAGAGAAGCCATTCCGGGATTGCCCGGAGCAGAGACCAAGTTCGTGCAAAGCGGAGATTTTTTTACAGCAAGAGCAATTGCATTTTCACGGCCACCGCTGCCAACGACAAGAATATTCATCATTTACCTACTTCAAGAAAAGTCCGATTTTTTCAAAATCAAGAAATGTTATGAAAATAAATAAAGCGAGGAAAAACGCGAATGCGACCTTCTGGATCACAAGCTGTTTTCCCTTGGAAATGGGGCGCCCACGCACGGCTTCTATCGCAAGGAAGAGCAGAAGTCCGCCATCGGTAATTGCCAAAGGCAATAAGTTCATAATGCCTAAATTGATGCTGATGAGAGCGAGAATCATCAAAAAATTTTCAAAGCCCGCCATCCAGACATTGCCCATCACAGCGACAATCGTAAGCGGCCCGGAAAAGGCATCGGCCTTCACCTGGCCCTGGGCCATCCGCTTAAAATAACGGAAAACGCTGGTTGTCATTTTCCAACTTGTAGAAGTCGACTTCACTAACGCTTGAGGAAAGTTCCGGCGGACTTCATGCGTCTCCTTGAACATCACATACGCCATCTGGATACCTACCATATAGCGCTTGTATTTCTCACTATAGGCCGCAGAAAGTTGCGTATGGAGCGTATTATTCCCGCGGTGAATCGTAAATGTCATAGGAGCGCCGGAAGAGGCACTCACATATTTTACGACATCTTCATACTTGGCAATCCGCTGATGGTCTATTTCCACAATAGTATCACCCGGCAGAAGGCCCGCCTTTTCTGCAGCACTGCCCGCAATCGGGTTCCCATTTACAACAACGCGGTGACGCGGATAAATGCCAGCATCGCCGACACCCATGCCAAGGGCCTTATCAGAGGAATCCTTGGCAGGAACAACCATCTCCTGAGGAACCATCGTTAAAGAAACCGTATCTCCATCGCGGAGAATGCGGAGAGGAACTTTTGCTCCCAACCGGATACCGACACGTTCGCGGAAATCGTCCCAGCCTTTCGTCGGCTTCCCTTCCAACTCAAAAATGGTATCGTTTGGAAGAACTCCCGCAATCGCCGCAGCAGAAGAATCCGCCACAAAGCCGACAACGATCCGATTGGAATCCGGCTCTTCAACGCCATGCATATATAGGACGATAAGTAAAAGAAACGCAAAAACAATATTGACAAAAGGCCCCGCAAAAGCAATAGCCGCTCGGGCACCGACGCTTTTAGAAACAAAGGAACCAGGAGAATTCGAGGAATCATCATCCGGATTTTCTCCTTCCATCGAAACATACCCGCCAAAAGGAATCATCGAGATGCAATATTCTGTATCGCCCTTCTTAAAGCGAAAAAGCTTCTTGCCAAAGCCGATTGAAAATGTAACGACCCTTACGCCACATTTTTTGGCAACAAGAAAATGTCCCAATTCGTGGATGAAAACGAGAAAGCTGAGAGCGACTAAGCCCAAAGCAAAGATGACTACGTTTGAAAGGATTTTCTCCATATCCACATAATGTAGAAAATCAAAAAAAATAAAATTTAACGGATAAGAGATTCGGTAATTTTGCGGGCTTCCTTATCCGCTTCAAGAACCGTATTCAGGTCAAGCTTTCCTGAAATATCCGGGGCCTTGGCAACTATCTTTTCCAAATTGTCCGGAATGTCCATAAAGCCAATCCTCTTTTCGAGGAAGGCATTCACAAGGACTTCATTTGCTGCATTCATCATCGCCGTCACAACGCCTGCGCGCTTGCCCGCTTCAAAGGCAAGAGAAAGGCAGCGGAACTTCTTAAAATCAGGCTGGAAGAAGGTGAGCTTGCCGAATTCAGCGAGATCCAGGCGATCCGTTTCAAGCGGAATCCTCTCCGGCCAAGTCAAAGCAACCTGAATAGGAATTTTCATATCCGGCGCGCCGAGCTGGGCGAGCAGGCTTCCATCCTTGAACTGGACTAAAGAATGGACACGGCTCTGCGGATGCACAACCACTTTAATTTGTTCGTACGGCATGTGAAAGAGAAAATGAGCTTCGATCACTTCCAAACCTTTGTTCATCATGCTCGCCGAATCAATCGTAATTTTGCGGCCCATGCTCCATACCGGGTGATTCAAAGCATCTTCTACCCTGATGTCCTTGAATTTTTCAATGGGAAGCTCGCGGAACGGTCCGCCCGAAGCCGTAATCTGAAGGTTCTCGACCTCAGAATTAGGGCGTCCAGCTAGGCACTGGAAAATGGCATTGTGCTCAGAATCTACCGGAGTAATAACGGCTTTTGGGTTTTCGCTAAGCGCTTTCCAAATAATTTCGCCAGCCATTACCATCGTTTCTTTGTTGGCAAGAGCGATGTGCTTGGAAGCCCTGATCGCAGAAAGCGTAGGTAAACAACCGACTGCCCCCATCAAAGAATTTAGGACTATGTCCACTTTCGGGTCTTTGACAAGTTCGCAAAGTCCGTCCATTCCTGTGAGAACTTCCATATTCAATTCACGGGAAAGTTCCCCCGCCGCACGTTCATCGAACATACAGAACCGTTCGACCTTCATCGTGCGGGCAATTTCCGCGACATTCTTCCAATTTTTGTTTGCAGCAACGGCATAGAGTTTGAAACGATCCGGATGTTGTTTCAAAACGCCAATGGCAGAGGTGCCGATCGAACCCGTGGCACCCAACAAACAGACCTGTTTCATTTAAATAGCCCCGTTAATAAACAAGAACAAGAGGACGACCATCGGCGCTGCAAGAAAAAACGAATCGCCTCGGTCGAGAACTCCTCCATGGCCCGGGAATATCTGACTTGCATCTTTTGTGCCGGACCAGCGTTTGAGAGTAGACATCAGAAGATCACCAATCTGCCCCGCCACAGCGAGGACAAAGCCAAGAATAGCTCCTTGACAAATATCCAAGCCAAATACGGATTTTGCCCAAATAATCGCCCAAATAATCGAAAATACAGTTCCCGCCACAGCGCCTTCCCAAGTTTTCTTGGGGCTGATTTCAGGGGCCATTTTATGTTTACCAATAGCCTTACCGATAAAATAAGCAAACGAATCGCAACCCCACATAGCAGTCATCACCAAAATGAACTTGTAGCTATGCACGAGAGAAAACGAGCCCGATCCCAAAAGGAATACGTTCAAGCTGCCCCAAAGTCCAAGATAAAGAGGAGCCCCCAACTGGAGGATCATCCAAGGAAACAAATGATCGATTGCCACCTTGGAAAAAGCGACGAGAATATAAAGAGTGAATACTAAAAGAAGAACAAAACCGACAAGTCCGTGGATGGGAGAAAGTCCAAAGAATTTTCCCGATTCAAAAATCCACGCGAGCGTGAAAAGAACGGAGCAGAATGGAGCAAGTACAAGCATTGAAGGCCCTGAATACATTTTGGAGGCCATGCGGGACCATTCCCAAGCACCTGCGCCGCTTAAAAAGCACATTAAAAGGAGCCGAGAAGCATCGCAGAGCCAGAGGCAAAAGAAGACAACGGGGATAGCAATGCAAGAAAAAAGAATGCGAACTTTCAAATTACTCATCGAGAACCTTCCCGAACCGGCGTTCACGTGTGTTATAGAAATCGATAGCTTTCTCAAATTCTTCGGAAGTAAAATCCGGCCAGAGCGTATTCGTTACGTAGAATTCACTATATGCGGCTTGCCAAAGGAGATAATTGGAAAGGCGGAATTCACCACCAGTGCGGATGACCAAATCCGGATCCGGAGCGCCTTTCAAATAAAGATGGCGCGCAAAAACGGACTCATCCACATCATCGATTTTGAGAGTTCCATCTTGAATCTCTTCGGCGATGGATTTGCAAGCATCGACAATTTCTAGCCGCCCGCCATAGGAAATGGCTAGATTGAGCTGCATCCCGGTATTCCCGGAAGTTTTATCAATGGCGTTCTGAAGCTGGGCACGCGGAGCTTCGGGAAGACGGCTCATCTTGCCGATAACCACGAGTTTCACATTCTTTTCCATCAAATCGGGAAGTTCTTTATGAACCATTTCGATCAGAAGATTCATCAAGTAATCAACTTCTTTGCTGGGGCGCTGCCAATTTTCAGAGCTGAACACATACAAAGTAAGATATTCAAAATGATGTTCCACACCGAATTCAACGGCATCAATTGTAGCCTGAGTTCCTTTGCGATGTCCCCAAAACCGTTCCAGGCGGCGGCTCTTGGCCCAACGTCCATTGCCATCCATAATAATGGCAACATGTCTGAGCGTACTTGTCATAGGTTCGCTCTAGACCTTGAGAATGTCGTTTTCTTTTTCCTGGAGAATCTTATCTATTTTTTCAATGAAGGAATCCGTCGTCTTCTGGATCTGTTCCTGAGTCTTCTTGGATTCATCTTCAGTGATATTTTTATTCTTCTTAATCAAATCATTCGCTTCACGGCGAATATTCCGGATAGCGACCTTGCCTTCTTCGGCGTGCTTACGAGCAAGCTTGGCGAGTCCTTCCCGGCGTTCTGCCGTGAGAATTGGAATAGCAACCCGGATACAATTGCCATCCATCATCGGAGAGACTCCGATATTAGCGGCGAGAATGGCGCGATTGATCGGTTCGACCATCGTCTTTTCCCAAGGAGAGACGAGAAGCATACGCGGTTCCGGAACAGAAACCTTGGCAACCTGCGGAATTGGAGTTGGAGTGCCATAATAATCGACGCGTATGTTGTCCAAGATAGCGGGAGTAGCTTGACCAGCGCGGATCTTGGAAAATTCGCGCTCTGTTGATTCAATCGCCTTCTGCATTTTCACTACATAATCTTCTGCCATTGAAATAGCCTCTCAAAATTGTAAAGCGCTTGCTTGACTTAGCAATGCACTAATGTCCCTAAATTACCTTCAACTGTAGCTGTAGTCAAGTTCCCTTTGGCCATTTTAAACACCAAAATGGGCATTTTTTGTTCGAGACACAGTGCAATGGCAGCGGTATCCATTACGGTAAGCCCCCGGTGAATCACCTCTGTATAGGTGATATCATCAAAACGGGTCGCAGAGGGATCCTTGACCGGATCCGCCGTATAGATGCCATCGACTTTTGTCGCCTTCATAATCACATCGCATTCCGTTTCAATAGCGCGGAGTGCGGCGGCACTATCTGTTGTAAAGAAAGGATTTCCGGTCCCCGCAGAAAAAATCACGATGGTGCCGGATGATAAAAGAGAAATAGCCCGGCGGCGATCAAAGAACTCGCAGACGGGCTCCATGCGAATAGCGGACATCACAACACAAGGAATACCCTGCTTGTCGAGAGCATCTTGCATCGCAAGTCCGTTCATTACAGTACCAAGCATTCCCATCGCATCACCCTGGGCACGGTTCATGCCCCCGGCCGATGCAGAAATGCCGCGCACCAAGTTACCGCCTCCGATAACCAACCCCACTTGAACACCCAGCTTCACTACGGAAGCGATTTCAGATGCCATTGTGGTGAGAATTTCAGAGTCTATTCCATGCCCCTTTGCCCCGGCAAGAGCTTCGCCGGAAAGTTTGAGGAGAATACGGCGGAACTTAGGCGCGCAAGCCATCTTAATTGCCTCTCTCGAAGCGGACGAATTCAACGACAGCGAGATTTTTCACGCCTTGTTCATTCCCCACGGAAAGGAGGTAATCCTTGACGGAGAGTTTATTCGGATTCTTTTCAGCAATGAAGAATTCTTGATCTTCAAGAACGACTTCCTTGAGAACCTTGGCAACGCGGCCTTCGATCTGTCGTTGAGCGAATTCCGGCTTGGTTTTCTTGCCGGAGTTCTCGATTTGCGCGAGAGCGATTTCCTTTTCCTTCTCAATAAAAGAAGCAGGAACGGAAGCATTGTTGAGTGCGATCGGCGGGAAAGCGGCAGCTTGCATAGCGATTTCCTTCGCCGCACGATCGATAATGGACAAGTCCTTAGGAGTTCCTTCAAACGCAAGCTTGGTGATGACTCCGATCTTTCCGTTCATATGGGAATAGACACCCATCACATCCTTGTCGGAATGCTTGATGATTGCAAACTTGCGAAAGTCGATGTTTTCCTGGATCTTGACGAGAACATCCTGAAGCTTATCGCCCACTTTTTCACCATCGACGACGGCATTCTTCAGTTCGTCGATAGAGTTGATGTTCTGAGTGGAGCAAGCCTTGATTGCCAAATTGGCAAGAGCAACGAAGTCTTCGTTCTGGGAAACAGGTTCCGTTTCGCAACCGAGTTCGAAAGCAACAGCGCGGTCGTCCGTATTGACGAGAAACACGCGGCCTTCCTTCGCAGCCTTGTCGGCGCGCTTTGCGGCAACAGCAGCGCCCTGCTTGCGGAGGAGTTCGAAAGCCTTCTCCTGATCGCCTTCGGCTTCCATCAAAACCTTCTTGCATTGCATCATACCCACACCTGTCTTCTGGCGGAGTTCGTTAACCATGGAGGCTGTAATCTGCATGTTACTTTTCCTCAGCCTTGGCTTCGCTTTTTTCAGCCTTAGCACGCGGCTTGAATGTGCGCTTGCGGGAAGCAGCCTTTTCAGCATCGCCATCGTCAAACTTCTTAGCAGTTTCCGCATCAGCAGTCTTTGCGACATTGGAACGGAACGTTAAGCAATCTGCAATATAATCCACAATGATCTTGATGGACTTGACAGCATCATCATTGGCAGGAACCGGGAAGTCAACGAGAGTTGGATCCACATTCGTGTCACAAATGCCAATAATTGGGATATTGAGGCGACGGGCTTCAGCAACAGCAATGTGCTCGTGATGAAGATCAGTCACGACAACGAGACCCGGAAGGGTCGCCATTTCGCGGATACCGCCGAATACGCCGAGCATCTTTTCGCGGATACGGCTCTTATCGAGAACTTCCTTCTTCGAGAGTTCCTTGAAAAGGCCATCAGCTTCCATCTGGTCGATCTTGTCAATCTGCTTGATGGATTTACGGACTGTCTGGAAGTTCGTCAGCATACCGCCAAGCCAGCGGTTGGAAACAAAAAAGTGATTGGTCTTTTTGGCTGCTTCTTCAACAACAGCGCGAGCTGTCGGCTTCGTGCCGACAAAAAGAACATACTTGCCGCCAGCAGAAACGCGTGCGGCAGCATCGCCAGCAGCTTCGAGAAGCTTGATGGTCTTGTCGAGGTTGAGAACGTAGATATCGTTCTTCTTCGCCAAAATGTAAGGTTTCATCTTCGGATTCCAGCGCTGAGCTTGGTGACCGAAATGTGCGCCTGCAGCGAGCAGGTCTTCAACAGAAGGCAATGTAGCCATATAGACTCCTAATCGGTTAAACTACCCGGAATGCACTAAGCCGCAAAAGCAAAAACAATGGGGGTTCCAAGTTTTGCCACCGAAGCGGCTTTACGCAAACCGGTGATTGGTTTTTACCTGGACTACAGGTCCAAGTGCGGACAAATTTAGAAAAATAGAGATCAGTGGCTAGTGCCTAATCGTGCTTTAGGCCCCGTTCCTTGCGTCAATCTATACCAAACACTTCCCGGATGAATCCAGAGACTTAAATGTGTCGAGAAAAAATCTCCGTTACAAATTCATAGATAAGCAAACCTACACTCGGGCATGAAACGCAATCAAACCTTCTTCAGAACACCTCTAAAAATTGCTTTGCGAAAAAAAATGAGCGAAACCGAGCAATGGCAGGAACGATTCTCGGCTCAAACGAGAGCTGTAGTAATACTTGTATGCACAAAGCCGAGTTGCACCGACAAATGCGCAAGCACAAAAGTAATCAAAATCGTTCAACTCGAGAGTCGCTCTCAAACTAGCTTGAGCACGACCCAAGATGCGGACTATGATACAAGGCATCCCCTGTTGCAAGCGGGATACAGCGGCAGAACTTGTTTTGGCATAGTTAGGCTCGGCAACAGGACTTTAGCCCACCAGTGCAACGTGTTGCAGCCTTTTTTGCCGTAAATGAACTTTTAGAGGTGACCTTTAAAGCGTTCCCTTTTTATAAAAGGCACCGAGCTCATTCAACATATTGCTTCTGTTTATATTGAGCCCCCTGCCAAGCGAATTGCATTTGAGTACATACAAAAAAATTCCGCCGAAACAGCGGGGCTTTTCATCAGAATTCAAAAGAAACTATTTCTTGCTGAGCTTGCTGCAGTCCCCATCCCAGAGATAGTCTGCCACAAAGTTCCGGTCGTCCACAATGAACTCGACCGTGCACTGACCTTCCTTGTAAACGAGGACCTGCTGTTCCGTAACAGTGAAAATGTATTTTGGGCAGTCATGCAAAAGGGAAGATTCCGAGCATTTTACCCCTTCTTCTACAGGAAGAGCATAAGTCTCTGCAGGTTCTCCCCACTTGGCCTTCACATCACCGGCATCCTTCTTGAAATAGGCCTTGATCGCCTTGTTTTCACGCTTCTTGCCAAGGCCATCGCAATCTCCCGGCTTTCTCGCCCGAATGCGGTAGTTGCTGATAAGTCCCTGGTCATTCGCGAAAAGATCAATCATGCAAGCCTGCTTCAGAGCACCTATGGCGCCAAAGCCATTGATGCTTGAAGTCTGGGTGGACATCACGGCATATCCCACCACATGATAGCGATCCGCAAGAGTGGTATCTAGCGTAACTGCTTCCTTTTTATAGGGAACCTCGCTCAAATTTTTTTCACAAGCTGGTTGACCGTAGTCCCGCAGCCGACAAGGGCAAGAGTCATGGTCAAAACGGAGAGGCCTATTATTTTGTTCATTACGTATTCTCCTCAGTGAATGTTTGCCATCATGAAAGATCAGGAGGAAAGGCATATAAGCCCCCCCATCGATTCACAAATGATATGGTAAATATAGTCATTTATCTTTAAATCCACATCCGTTAATCTCTAGGGTTCAATTCCCCGCAGAAGACAAACTTGTGATTTCCATACGCGGAAAACAGCTTTACCGCTTCAGAAGAACAACTCTTGTCCTCCTA
>JALNVO010000107.1 GCA_023231365.1 Fibrobacteraceae bacterium
TTGATTTTCCTAGAAGATTGAAGTAGCGGGGATTTTGAACGCGGACGGATTTCGTCTGCGTTTTTTCGTTTGGAGTAAGTCTGGTTATTCCTTCAACGATGTATTCAAAAGGACCTAGGTCGGGCGCGCTGCCTTGGTATCCGTAGCCGATATCCGCTCCTGCATCGATAAGGTCGCTGCCTTTGACAAGCCGGAATAGCGTGGTATCGATGATTTTTCCGCTGCTATCGCGGGCGCTGCGGGCGAGGCTTGTATCTAAGCTTGCAAAATCCGCTTTTGAAACGGTGACATTCAAGTTCCAGGAGTTGTTCTTTTGCGCAGAGTTTGTTCCATAGGAATCAGAAGATCCGCTGGAGAACGTGATGTTGTTTTTGAGAACGTGGGCTTGTCCGTCGTTGAGGGCACCACCCATCCCGAAATTGATTCCGTTGCGGTAAGCTATGCTTTGCTCTATGGTGATTCCGCCCGAATTGTTGTTTTGGTCAAAGCCCTTCCCCGGATTGTCGAATGCGACGCAGCGAGTACAGTGGTGGTTGGCCTGTTGAGCATTTCCGCCCATTTTGAATCCGTTCTGGTTGCCGGTCCAGAGCGAATCAGCATAACCAAAAACGTTTACTCCATTGCGGAAGGCCCAAGAATTGGTGACGATGACGCTGTCAGGGGAATCGTAAAAATCGAAACCATCGTCCGAATTCTCCCAAGCCCGGCAATCTGTGAATGTATTGCCGGCTCCTTGGGTCTGCTTGGAAGCGAAACCATCGGACATGGAGCCCTTTTTCTTAGGGTCGTAATTGCGGTAGGAATCTGTATGGATGACGGTCGTATGGTTTCCTCCCTTGTTTATTTCGAGGCCTGAGTTGCGGTTTTCAAAGAATGCGCAATTGTCGAAAGAGTTGTAGGAACCCGTGACGTATGTACCTTGGTAACCTGCGCGGGTGACGCCGATGCCGTGAAATTCATAGTAGCTCCCTGTAACGTAGAAACCGTATGAATTTTGTATGTAAATGAATTCGGGAAAGTTGAAGTCGAAAATTGCGGTAGCGTGTCCAGAAGCGTAAAGGACAATTGGCTTTGTTGCTGTTCCTGTTTTGGATAGAGTGATTGTGTTTGCGGAACCGGCTGCGTAGCTTACATTATATGTCCCCGCTTCAAAGAAAAGCGTGTCACCGGCATTTGCATTGGCGAGTGCACTTATGAAATCAGAAGAAGGAGTAAGCGATATATTTGTCGCTAAGGCAAGAACCGGGAATAGGAGAAAAAAATGTGTAAGCCGCATTGGAACCCTCTTTATTATGTTCTCAATAAATATATAACTTATTTAGTTAAAATTTTTGTATTTATGTTATAAAATAAGGCATTTAATTAATTTTTATGTTCTTAAACTATTTTAAATTATAATCAGAACAAAAAAGACCCACAAAAAAAACGAATCGCGTTTTTTTGACTTTTGAGAGATAAAAAGGGTAGGTTGGTTTTGAGTTTTTTTTATTCTGCGGTAAAGATGGGATAGATGAAGCTCGCATGTTTAATCGATACTTTTGTCTCTATCACACCATCACTAAAAACGTACATGGCCATTGCATAGACGTTATAAAAAGAAGAATCAATTGAACAACTGGATGAAAAAATCGTTTTACTAATAAATATGAGGAACTGGATATTCTGCCGCTGGATAAGTTTTCCATATTATCGTTTGTGGGTGTTGGCTATTATTTGAATTACAGGCAACAACGAAGAACGCAATAAAGGAAAATAAAGTAAAGAATCGAGATCTTATAACTTTTGCATAAAAGTTGTAAAACTTATTTCTTCTTTTTCTTGCTTTCGAACCATTCATCGAAGGTGATTGAGCGGTCCTCATAACCTGTGGGCGTCAGCTCTAGTACGCGATTTGCGAGAGTTTCTGCGAATTCGTGATCTTCGGTGCAGAAGATGATCGGACCTTGGTAGGCTTTAAGGCCATTGTTGAGCGCCGTGATGGATTCGAGATCTAGGTGTGAGGTGGGGGAGTCCAAGAGAAGCGTATTCGCGTTGGATAGCATCATACGGCTGAGCATGCAGCGGACCTTTTCGCCACCGGAGAGGACTTTTGCAGACTTGAGTGCTTCTTCCCCGGTGAAGAGCATCCGACCCAAGAAGCCGCGAATGAACGTTTCGTCTTGTTCCTTGCTGAATTGGCGAAGCCAATCGACTAGGGAGAGGTCTTTGTTAAAGAACTCGTCGTTATTCTTCGGAAAATAACTGCTGGAAATAGTTGTTCCCCATTTGATTTTGCCCGATTTGATGGCGGTATCATCGGTGATTGTTTTGAAGAATGCGGTCTTGAGCACGCCGTAATCGCCCACGAGAGCGACTTTGTCTCCGCTTCCTAGGGAAAAGTTCAGGTGTTCGAGCTTGGTGCCATCGCCGGCGTTAATAGAGGCATCTTTGAGTTCCAGCACAATTTTGCCAGGGTCGCGATCCATTTTGAAACTTACCCAGGGAAATTTGCGGCTACTCGCCGGCATTTCTTCTACCGTCATTTTGTCAAGGAGCTTCTTGCGGCTGGTGGCCTGTTTGGCTTTGGAGGCATTGGAGGCGAATCGCTGGATGAATGATTTCAGTTCTGCAATTTTTTCTTCGGCGCGCTTGTTTTGATCCTTGCGCTGCTTCTGGGCGAGCTGGCTTGCTTCATACCAGAATTCGTAGTTGCCTGCATACAAGTTAATTTTACTGTAGTCTATATCGCATATATTGGTGCACACGCGGTTTAAGAAGTGACGGTCGTGCGATACGACGATAACCGTATTTTCAAAGCGTTCCAAGTAATCTTCGAGCCAGTTGACGCATTCGAGGTCCAAATGGTTTGTCGGTTCATCCAAGAGAAGAATGTCCGGGTTTCCAAAGAGGGCTTGGGCGAGGAGTACGCGCACTTTGTCGTTTCCGTCGAGTTCTTCCATCAGCTTTTGATGGGATTCTTCCGGCACGCCTACTCCTTTTAGGAGCGTTGCTGCGGAGGATTCTGCTTCGTAGCCGCCCATTTCTCCGAATTTTGTTTCGAGGTCGATCGCTTCGATCCCTTCCTTTTCGCTCATTTCGGGGAGGGCGTAGAGCTCGTCACGACGCTTGCCAATCTTGTAAAGTTCCGGGTAGCCCATCATCACTGTATTCAGAACAGTGAATTTTTCAAAGGCGAAATGGTCTTGCTTGAGCACGGCGAGGCGTTCGTTCGGATCATGAGAAACGTCACCTGTATTGGGCTCGAGTTCTCCAGAGAGAATTTTAAGAAAAGTGGATTTCCCGGCGCCATTCGCACCGATAATCCCATAGCAATTTCCCTTTTGGAAAGAGAGGTTGACTTCTTTGAAGAGCACGCGGCTCCCATACTGGAGACTTACATTGGAAACGTTTAACATAACGCCAAATGTAGAAAAATCTTTATCATAGAGAAGCTATGATAAACTTTCGATACAGCTTTCCCGGATTTTCCAAAGCTCTTCAAAAGAAAACGGGAGCGCTTGTTTTTTCAACCAGCGCTTGATAAAGTCCTTATGAAGTTTTGTCTTTTCTTCGAATACTTTGTGTGGATTTATCTCGTGCGTTTCGATGATCTGTCTATCAAAATCGCTGAATAGCGGATCCTTGCTCGTGTTGTCTTGTGTGTTCCCGTTTACGAGCAGATAGCAATGGGCTTCGGGAATGTAATCCAAGTGATAGTGCTCTAAAATATCTTTAATTTTAGGTGTACTTTGCACGCTCATTTTAAAAATGGCAACCATCAACTTGGCGGGAATACCGTTTTCTTCTGCAATACAGGCAAGTATTGCGTGCTTGCCACTGCACGTTCCGCAGCCCTCCTTAAATACAAGGCTCAAGTCCTTTGGGTTGGACGTGCGTGCGTAAGTGAGGTTTTGCACATAGCAGGAAAGGTCTTCCCACGTGTTAAGCCCGTTTTCGCGTGCGAGTTTTGTATAAGGGGCGTCTTTGTATAAAGTAATCAACGGCTGCCTTGTCCATTAGATTTTTCAAGGTCGCGAGCATTGATAATCAGCATCTGCAGACGGTTTTCGATGTTTGCGAAACTCGTATCTGGATCGTAGTCGAGGGAGAGCACTTGAATATGCGGATATCTTGCCTTTACAGCCTTGGTCAGGCCTCGGCCTGAAATATGGTTTGCTAGACAAGCAAACGGTTGCACGATGATGAAACTGTTTACACCCTTGGAGGAATTGTACAAGATTTCGCCAGGAATGAGCCAGCCTTCGCCCGTGTTGTACGTTGGATCGATAATGTCGCCGATGAGGTGTACGAGTTCATAGCAGTCCGCGTGATGTTCGTAGAGCTTGTAACGCTTTGCCTTCTTCTGGATAAGCTTTACGGCGTAGGTGTAGATTTCTGCTGTGATGCCGCCGACAAGCCAATTCAGGAGTGGTTTCTCGATAAGCCCTCGGTGAACTTTTTCGCGACGCACCACTTCGTCTACGCGGAAGAAGTCCATCATGCCCGGGAGCACGACTTCCATTCCATTGTCCATCAAGTAATCTTCAATGTGACCGTTAGCACCCGGGTGGTAATTCATTAGAATTTCACCTAGGAGACAGACGCGCGGCTTGCGTACGGTGCGGTCTACTTCGATTTTATTGAAGTCGTCAATCGCCTGGTCAAGCATATTCAGTACGCTCTTCGGGTAAGCGATCAGCTGCTTTGGCGTGTAACCTATTTCATGCATTAGGAGGGGGATCCAATGGTCGAAAACTTTTTGGGTATCGCCCTTGTGAATTTCATAGGGGCGGCTTGCTCGGTAGATTGTTTCGACTAGGTCCATCACGGTGAGGCCCCAGAGCATATGCAAGCGGAAGTCCAGCGAAAGCTTGAAACCCGGATGCATGTTTTTGGTGTCAAGTCCAGTGGTGATGATTGGAACATCGGCATAGCCGGCTTCGTCCAAGGCTTTGCGGGCGAGCACCGCATATTGCACGGCGCGGCAGTTTTCGCAGTTTTTGGAAAGGCCTACGGTAATCTTATTGTGCGGGAAGTCGGGGTGATTTTTGAGCCATAGGAGGTTTTCGCCTATGTTCACTTGTGCGGGGAAACAGATATCATTGTGTACATACTTCTTGCCGAGCGCAAATGCTTCTTTTTCACCCATCGGGAGCGATTCTGCAATATAACCGATGGAGTTGAAGTAATCCGTGGCGAGCAAACTGAACGCGTGAGAAAGGTTCGGAATGAGGATGCGGCGCTTGGACTTGTCTTCTTCCGTATATTTAACGGCGAAGAGTTCCGGGCTTTCTGTTTTGGGCGGATAGTTTACTTTGCGGCGAGCGCGCACGGTTTCGATGAAGCTCTTGACGCGGATTCCAACAGGACCTCTCGCATCGCCTTCGTCGAGCTTGAGCATCAGAAGCTCCTTCATTGAGACCTCGTGGAGCATGCGATTCATTTCATCCGTGAGGATGGAATCGTGTCCGCAGCCAAAACTCACGATCTGCACGAGTTCAAGTGTCGGATCTTTTGCTGCGAGCATTGTTGCACCCAGCATCCGCATATGGAACGTATTTTTCACTTCCATGCGGGTGTGCTTTGCTACGTCTTGGTCGTATACACCGGGAAGTGACTCTGTAGTGAGCACGGGAATGCCCATCTGCGTAAAGTGCTGTGCAATGTTGTGATTGATGAGCGAATCCGCGTGATATGGGCGTCCAGCGAGGCAAATTGCGAAGTCTCCATTTGCCCGCACATCTTCAAGAATCTTACTACCTTCTTCGATGAGAATAGATCTAAATGTGTTTAGCGCCTTTTCTCCTTCAGTCACGGCTTGGTCGAGAATCTTTTTCGGGAGCTTCCAAATTTCGTGGAAGTAGTCGATTGTCTGACTTCTCCGGAGTTTGGTATCCGTCCAGTGGAATGTGGGTTGAATCATCGGAATACCATAGCGGTGTTCCGGGTCGTCCGTGTTGCGGCAAACGTCCGGGTATCCTTGCACTACGGGGCATACAGCCGTTGCTTTGAATTTGGTATGATCACTGGGAAGCGCCACCATCACAGGGAAGAAAATGCTGTCGACTTTCTTGTCAATGAGGTCGAGCACGTGTCCGTGTACGAGTTTCGCTGGAAAGCAAATTGTATCGGATGCAACACTTTGAAGACCTCTTTCAAAGAGTTTATAATCGCTCTGACGGCTCACGACGACTGTGTAACCGAGTGATGTAAAAAACGCTTTCCAGTAGGGGAGGCTTGACCAGAATTCGAGTACGCGTGGAATGCCGATGGTCTTTCCCGTTTGTGGAATGAGCTGCTTTGGCGCATAGTCCTTGACTAAAAGCTGGTTTGTGCGCTTCACCATATCGGGCACGGCGAGCATTTTCTTGTTGATTTCGGCGATGATTCTTTTTGTTTCTGGATCGTTTGGATCGGCGGTCACTTCTCCGCGTTCGCAGCGGTTTCCGGTGACAAAGCTTGAACCGTCGCTGAAGGTGACGATTGTGCGGGAGCAGTGGTTGGTACAATAGCCGCAAATTTGTCCGGGCTTGTTGTCCCAGCTGAAAGTGCGAGCGGCTTCAAGTCCGATGAAGGAACTTTTTGCGTCCGGGTTTTCCTTGCGTTTTGCTTCCATAAATTTTTTGGTGAGGAGCGCAATACCGATTGCACCCATTTCACCTGGGCGTTCCGGGCGGATCGGGATGAGCCCTGTAAGCTGTTCAAAAGCGCGGAGGACGGCATCGTTTTTGAATGTACCACCTTGCACCACGACTACCTTGCCGAGTGTTTCCAAGTTGCGGATGCGGATTACCTTGGTGAATACGTTCTGGATGATGGAGCGGCAAATGCCCGCGATAATATCTTCCGGCTGCTTTCCGTCTCGTTGCTCGGTAATGATCGAGCTGTTCATAAATACGGTGCAGCGGCTGCCGAGTGCGGAAGGGTTCTTCGCCTTAAAGGCTAGTTCCGCAATCTTCTCCATCGGAATACCGAGGGATTTCGCATAAGTTTCAATGAAGGAACCACAGCCTGAAGAGCAGGCTTCGTTGAGGATGATGCCTGTAACGACGCCGTCTTGCACGGAAATGGCTTTCATGTCCTGGCCGCCGATATCCAGAATAAAGGAAACATCGGGGCGGAGCTTTTGGGCCGCATTGGCGTGTGCCACGGTTTCGACTGTGTGGAAGTCCGCGTGTACGGCGCGGGCGAAAAGCTGTTCTCCGTAGCCGGTGGTGCCGACGCCGAGAATATTCAGTTTGCAGCCGTATTCTTCATAGCGGTCTGCAAGGTCTATCAAAGCTTTCTTGAGCACGGCGAGAGGTTCGCCATCGTTGCCCGAATAGAAGCCGTCGATGACGTTTTCATTTTCGTCGAGAAGCACCCATTTCGTGGTCGTAGAGCCAGCGTCGATACCTAAGTAAGCATTGACTGTACGCCCTGGAGCGGGACGCGGATAATTCTTGCTTGCGAGCAGGTGGCGGGAATTAAATAAAGAGTGCTCGGCTTCGTTTGCAAAGAATGGCTCGGTTTTGTCCTTGCGCTCGGCAAGGCGGTCTTCGTTAAAGTGCCGGAGCATTTCCAGTGAGCCCTCTTCTCGGTAGCCGCAATCTTTGTCGCTGAACATTGTGCCTACGGAAAGGGCAGCCCCAAAAGCGACTAGCACTTCGGAATGTTCTGGAACGATTGCTTGTTCGCCCTCAAGGCCCAGGCGTTCCTTGAACACGCGCACTAGAGTCGGGTTGAACGTAAGGGGCCCGCCTTCAAGAATTACTGGCGGCTTGATCTCCATACCTTGCGCGAGGCCGCCGATAGTCTGCTTTGCGATAGCGTGGAAGCTCGAAAGGGCGATGTCTTCTTTAGCTATGCCTTGGTTGAGCATTGGCTGAATGTCCGTCTTTGCAAATACACCGCATCGCCCGGAAATTTCATAAACTTTCTTGCCGCGAGAAGCGTAAGACTCAAAAGCTTCTGTCTTAATGCGGAGGAGTCCTGCCACTTGGTCGATGAAAGCTCCTGTACCGCCAGCGCAAACTCCATTCATGCGCATATCGCTTGCGATGAGCTTGCCTGTAGTGCGGTCCTTTTCAAAGAACACGACCTTCGCGTCTTGACCGCCGAGTTCAATTGCTACTCGAGATTCTGGATGACGGGCTCTTACGGCTAGTGCGTTTGCAACGACTTCTTGCACAAAGAAGGATCGGGTTGCTTCGGCAAAAGGTTGTCCACCGCTGCCACAGAAGGCAACGCCAAAAGTTTTTCCAGGGAACAGTCCATGGGCGTGCGTGAGCACTTCCAGCACCTTTTGCGCCTGCATTGCATTGTGGCGTTCGTAAGTGTAGTGGAGGAGCTTTTCCGTCGAAGGATCAACGACTGCGATCTTGACCGTGGTGGAGCCGACATCAACGCCGACCCAGAGATCTGTTTTCTGAATACTCATAGTGCGCCAAATTTAGCAATTTTGAAAATTTTCGGGGCGCGTCCCGGCTAAGGGGAACGTGGTTGGGGTCGTCCGCCGGGACCGGGCTGTATTGCGCTAGGCGGCGAATCCGCCAAGCGCAACGGAGCCTCCCGGGCGAGTCTCCGCCCGTGCGGGTCACCATCCCTCGCGCAGAGGAACTAGCCGTGGCGCGGAAAGCTCTTTTTGAAAATTGCCATCGCGAGCGTAGCGATCTTCGCCTTTTGACGGACCCAATCGGTGTTTTTGGCATTTTAGTCAAAAGAAACCCCCATGCTGTGCGCGGGGCTTCCGTATTCTATAGCTATGCTCGGAGTATAGTAAACCGGAAATGGTGACGAGGGCATAGATTCCTTGGACTGGCAAATTCATACCGTCTACGAATGCAAGAATCACATCATCTGGTGCCCAAAATATAGATTCCGTGTGATGGACGTAGAGGTCCGCTTTTATGTCCGCGACGTGATCCGGCGTCTTTGCGAATGGAAGCACCTGACGATAATTCAGGGTAACGTCCAGAAGGATCACGTCCATCTTGTTCTTGAAATACCACCGAATCAGAGAGTGAGCTTTGCGGTCGGCTTCTTGAAA